>NZ_JBFPJI010000006.1:0-57444 GCF_040838205.1 Bacillus sp. S4 | reverse complement strand
ATATAACACCACCCTCGTACTTAAATAGCCTACTTTTATGTTACAGAATATTCTTCTTTGTCGTCAATGTAAAACATCTACCATTTGATAAAAATTCATTTTTTAGACATGTTTGTATATGATGCGTATAATGTAAGAGCAACTGTACATAGAAAGGAGATAGCAACATGATTAAAATGTTTGTAAGTGATATCGACGGTACAATGATGCAACATGGAGGTCTAATTGATGAACAAGATATTGTAGCACTTCGCAGTCTTGCTGAGCAAAATGTTATTCTTTGTTTCGCTTCCGGGCGACTTGATAATGAAATCGCAGACTTAATGAAGGCTGTAAATACAAATTTCCATCGCATTAGTGTGAACGGTGTTTTCGTATATACACAAGAAAATAAACAACTATTATCTGCAACATTCGATTCCAGTATTCTACCTGATTTGTTATCAATGACAAATCAAGACCCTTATTTCCGTTATGTAAGTGATGAGCATAATTACTATATTGAAGAAAAGACACCTTTTATTCATGAACTCGAAAAACAAATAACAATGACTTCTGTTGAAGAACCAAATTTATTACAGAAAATCGATGATACAATTTTTCCAAATAAAATTTCTATCGGTGGAACAAAGGAAAACTTACAACTCCTTCAAAAAAAGATTGATGAAAAATTCCATGGAAAAGTTAGTACTTTCATTTCAGCTGAACAATGTTTAGATGTAATGCCACCCAATATTAGTAAAGGTTCTGCTATTTCTGTTTTATTACAAGAGTTTCAAATACAACCAGAGGAGGTTGCGTGCATAGGGGATTCTTACAATGATATTCCAATGTTTTCTTTAACTCCTCATAGTTTTGCTATGTCTCAAGCTGATGACGCGGTAAAAGAGCACGCTCACTATGTAGTAGATGCTGTCAAAGATGCCGTTAACCAAGTACTTGTTTATAATGAAGAAGCAAATAAAAATACGACTCGATCCTTATAAGGATGAGTCGTGTTTTTATTTCTTTACATGTTGAAAACATCAAAGTTCACTGTACTTCACAAACTGAAATATATTACTTGTTACGTGCGATGTTCGTAATAAACTTGTAACGATCCCCACGATAAATACATTTCACATACTCTAACGGTAACTCACCTTCTGAATATGACCATTGACGCATTACAAGTACAGGCGCCTTTTTAGGAATATGCAGATGTTCAGCTTCATTATCCGTTGCAATTGAAGCTTCAATTGATTGAGTAGCGCGAACAAGCTTAAAGCCCAGTTTTTTCTCTAAATGTTCATATAAAGATTGTTGCAATATTTCTTCGTTAATATCTTTCACAAGAGTTGGCGACAAATATGTCGTCTCAAATGCAATCGGTTCGTCATCAGCTAAGCGCGTACGCCTCACTTCATAAACCGATTCTCCCTCTTGTATTCTCAGCCGGTCTGCTATTTTAGCAGTAGCTGGAACTAGGCGGAAACTTAATAACTGGCTGCTCGGTTTCATACCACGAGAAATCATATCTTCTGTGAATCCCGTCATTCCTTGCAACTTTTGCTCCACTTTCGGAAGTTGGACGAACGTTCCAATCCCACGTTTCCGGTATAAATAACCTTGTTCCACTAAGTTATTAATCGCCTGTCTGATTGTCATACGACTCACTTCGAACTTATCACAAAGTTCATTCTCAGATGGAATTTTATCTCCCGGCTTCCATTCGCCTTCCTCAATTAGCTGTTTCACCCACTCTTGAATCTGATAATAGATCGGAAATGGTGAATACTTGTCGATGTTCATCAGCAATCGCCTCACTGCATAAAGATAGAGCTTCTGGATCTGCGATTACGGTTACATTCGGATGACGTTGTAAAACTGTAGCAGGACACGCCTCACTATATTCACCTTGCAATAGCTCTTTAATAGCTTCTGCCTTTTTAGATCCCATAGCAACAAGTAGAATTTGTTTTGCTTTCATAATACTTCCAATTCCCATTGTAATCGCATGAGTCGGCACATCTTCTTCATTTTCAAAGAAGCGAAGGTTTGCTTGGCGCGTAGATTCTGTTAATTCTACAATGTTAGTTGGAGAATTAAATGGTGTTCCTGGCTCATTAAATCCGATGTGACCGTTTTCACCGATTCCAAGAATCTGTAAGTCAACTGGGTTAGCTACTAGAATGCCTTCATAACGCTTGCACTCTTCCTCTAAATCACTTGCCATCCCATTCGGTACATAAGTTTGTTTAAATGGAAGATGATCAAACAACTGTTCTTGCATGAAATAGTGATAGCTGTTTTTATCTTCGTGTGGTAAATTTACGTACTCATCTAAGTTTACAGTGGTTGTATGACTTGTATCAAGTTTATTTTTTCGCATTTCTGCATAAATACCTAATGGAGAGCTTCCTGTAGCCATTCCTAAAGTTGGATTTTCTTTTGATTTTACAACCTCTTTAATTAACTTATAACCTGCTTCTGCTAATTCTTCTGGAGTTTTTACAACAAGAATATTCATCTTATTACTTCCCTTCCTTCATATGAATTCCTAAACGAACCGTATCATATACATGTAATTCTTCAGTCATAACAACAAAGTCTGCATCTTTGCCTGCCGCTAACGCGCCTTTATTATTTAATCCAAACTCTTCTGCTTGGTTAACTGATGTCATCAACACTGCATCCTCGATTGAACATCCTGTAAATTCAATTACATTTCGGAAAGCTTGATCCATTTTTAAAATACTACCAGCTAACGTTCCATCTTCTAATCGAGCACTGCCATCTTTTACATGTACTGGCTGTCCGCCAAGTTCATATAATCCTTCTTCAAGACCTTTTGCACGCATTGCATCTGTAATGACACTTACTTTTTTCGGCCCTTTTAATTTATACGCTAATTTCACCATATCAGGGTGAATGTGAATACCATCTGTAATTACTTCAACCATTACATCTGGATTTAATAACACATGACCAACAACTCCTGGTTCACGATGATGTAATCCACGCATTTGGTTATATAAATGTGTTGCATGTGTAATTTTTCTATTTTTCAGTTGTGCATCAATCGCATCTGTATGCCCCATTGTGCCAACAACACCTGTTTCAGCAAGATACTGTTCAAACTCTAACGCACCTTCTTCTTCCGGTGCATATGTTACTAATTTAATTAGATTACCGCTTGCTTCCTGCCATTGTTTAAATTGCTCGATACTCGCAGGAACAATATGTTCAAGTGGTTGTGCACCCGCACGTTTTTTTGAAACATATGGTCCTTCTAAGTGAATATATTCGAAATGTGCTCCTTTATCTTTCGCTTCCTTCGCAGCAAGTAGCGCCGCTTCAATCGCTTCTGGAGCTTGTGTCATTGTTGTTGGGAAGTAAGTTGTAACTCCTTCTTTTAACATTTCTTTACCAAGAGTTACTAATCCATCGCTATTTGCATCCATCGCATCAATATCGTATCCACCATGAATATGAACATCGATCATACCTGGAATCACAATCTTTCCTGCCGCATCTAACACAGTTTCATTTTCTTGTGATACATATTGAGCCATCAAACCAATTTCTTTAACTGTTTCTGCGTAACGAATAAATCCATTTTCCACTACTTCTTTACCTGTATAAATTTTGGCATTGATGACAACTTGCGTTTTCATTTTCATCGATCCTTTCCCATGAAATACCTACTTATTATTATTACCTTATTCGCCTAATTCCATCTTAATATACACACAAGTAGTTGTCTATACATTCTAATGAAATTTCCTCTTCGTTCAGCGAAAAAAGGAAATTGATTTCTTTTTCATTATAATATATATTATTCATTTTTTCCAAAATGGAAAATACCCTCTTATATAATTAGTTACTTAAGTAATGGCATAAAACCGCTAGCCCCCATAGTAATATGTTCACCATCTGTTTCTATTTCTACAGTACGTTTGTTTGTTCCGTATATCATTATACCACGCTGTTTTAATCGTCTTACTACACTTTGATGAGGATGCCCATACGGATTTCTACTCCCGTACGAAAGAATAGCGAATTGTGGATCTACTTTTTTTAAGAATGTTTCACTCGTTGAAGTATACGAGCCATGATGCCCAACTTTTAATACATCTGCATGTATATCAAATTGCTTTAATATTTCATTTTCCGTCCGTATATCAGCATCACCCATTAATAAAAAGTCCGCTTTACCATATCGAATCTTTAACACAATTGAGGACTCGTTATTCTCGTCTTTTGATTTACCATTGTTCAATACTTGTATAGAAACATGTGGATCTAGCGGTATGTATTGTCCTTCCTTCACTGAAATGAAAGGAATGCCCCTTTTTTTAATGTTATTCCGATACGTATGATAAGTAAATGAACTATATGTTTTCCCACTATCTAATACGAGTGAAACTGGCATTTGTTCTACAATTGGAATAAGCCCCCCTATATGGTCCATATCAGGATGAGTACTTACAATCACATCTAAATGATTAATTCTTTTTTCAATTAGTTTTTGAATAATAACCTCTCCCGCTTCATAAGGGCCCCCATCTATTAACATCGTTTGACCATTTGGCAATGTAATAAGTGTCGCATCACCTTGTCCAACTTTTAAAAAACTCACTTTCATTTTACCGAAATGTTGCCGCTGCATATGTATAGAAGACGTAGTATGAATAGACATCATATATCTTTTAGCCGATGCGCTGTTTAACGAAAAACATAATAAAACAGAAACCAACAATAGAATACTCCGTACACCCTTCATAGCTCGTCTCCTTTTTTCATTTAGTATGGCACGCTCTGTAATTGATATACAAAAAAAGCTTAGCAAAATGCTAAGCTTTTATTTTGATAATTCCTGTAAAGAACCAAAGAATAAATCTGCTTCATTCATTTGTTCATTTTCTTCCGAAAGAGGTGGTAAATCATCTAATGTTTTCAATCCAAACGTATCTAAAAACTCTTTCGTCGTTCCGTATAAAATAGGGCGCCCCGGTCCTTCCGCTCTTCCCGTTTCTTTTATAAGTAAGTGTGAAACTAACGTTTGTAATGCCTTGTCTGTTTTCACACCTCGAATCTCTTCCATTTCTGTCCTTGTAATCGGTTGACGGTACGCAACGATTGCCAACGTTTCAAGAGCTGCTTGAGACAGTGACGCCGTTGTTGGGGTATCTATTAATTTTTGATAGTATGCAGCATGTTCTTTCTTTGTTGCAAAACGATACACTTTTGCATATTGCACAATTTGCAGACCGCGATTCGATCCTTCACATTCTTTTTGCATTTCCTCTATACTGTTTATTACTTCTTCCACTTCAACTTCCAGAACTTTAGCTATCTGTTCCGGATAAATCCCTTCGTCACCTGCAACAAATAAAAGCCCTTCAATAATCGCCTTTTGTTCTTTTCTATCCATTTTACGAACTCCTTCCTCCTATTTTCCATAAAAAATACACATAAAAAAACCGAATCACAGTAAATGCGTTCGGTTCAATATTTCTTCTCTCGTTCCAAACGATACATTAAAACCTAACATGAGATAAAATATTTCTATCCCATCTTCACTTGCTGGCTCTATAAGGATTTATTAGAGCTTGATACGAAAATTTCATCAAAATTATGTTCTTGCTCAATTATGATTTGTTGATTTTTCATTAGCTCAAGAACCGCTAAAAATGTTACAACCATTATTTCACGTTCTTCATCAGCAAACAAATCATAAAAACTTTGACGACCGCCTCTTACTTCTAACTGCTGTAGAATATCCGTCATTCGCTGTGCAATTGGTATTTCTTGGCGAGTAATTCGCGTTGTTACGGGGGTCTTTGCTTTTTTACGACGCATTAGCTTTTGAAATGCCGCTAACATATCATATAACGTAACATCAAGAGGTAAGCTTGTCTCCTCTTCTTGTTGAAATGATGTAAAATCAATTGGCGGACGTGTATATAGCTGTGCTCTTTCTTGTTCTCTTTCTTTTAACTCAGTAGCAACTTGCTTATATTTCTTATATTCAATTAACCTCTCCATCAATTCTTGACGAGGGTCATCTATAAAGTCTTCACCGTTATCAGGTACATCTTCTTCTTGTTTCGGTAACAACATTTTACTTTTAATTTGTAATAACGTTGCAGCCATTACTAAATACTCACTGGCAACATCTAATTGTAATTCTTTCATCGTATGGACATAAGATAGATATTGCTCTGTAATTTCCGCTACAGGAATATTATATATATCGATTTCGTAACGATGTATTAAGTGTAACAATAGATCTAAAGGCCCTTCAAAAGCCTCTACTTTAAAATTATACTGCACAAAGCATCCCACCACATTTTTTCTATAACACCATAAGTATAGAGCATACTCATGTTCTATCCAACCTTTTTAAGAAATTTAATTAAAAATAGACCTATGCCCATGTCATAATGCCCACCGCTTCATATGATAACAATGTAGTAAGAACAATGTAGGAGGTCAAAAAACTATGGGTCACGTTGATTGTGGTTTTAGCGGTGGGTTCGCATTACTTGTTGTACTGTTCATTTTACTAATCATTGTAGGAGCAGCTTGCTTCTGCTAATAGGAAGCAAGAAAGCGACTAGGGATACTTCCCTAGTCGCTTATTGTTAATATTTCTATGATAAACTGTACATATAACCGTTAGACAGGAGCGAAAAAAAATGTATCCTACCGAGTACATACAATTTTTAATTCATTTTCACGGAGACTGTGATTATTTTGAATGTCATGAAATATTAGAAGAGTATTGGAAATTAAAACCTAGAGGAGAACGCGACACTTACTTAGTCGGTCTCATTCAAATTGCTGTTTCCTTATACCATCACAGACGATCCAACTGGAATGGCGCAGAGAAGATGATAAAAAGCGCAATAGCACTTTTAGAAAAGAACAGTGTGCCGTTACATCAATTAGGAATAGATCATAAACATCTTATATTCTTATTAAATGAAAGGTTACAATCTATCCACAAAAAGGAATTTTTCGCGCCGTTATTTTTACCATTATTAGACGCATCGTTAGAAAAACAATGCATACAGTTATGTAAAAAACAAAACCTCTCTTGGAAAGATGTGAATTTCATTCCTGGTGAATACATCATAAATAAGCACACATTGCGTGATCGAACAGAAGTCATTTCTGAACGACACGAACAACTACAAAAAAGAAAGCAGAGATAATAAACCACTTATCCCTGCTTTCATGAATGTATATTTTGTTCAAGCTCTTTACACTTTTTGCAAAAACTTGCTGTTTGCTCATTTCCGCAAATTGTAAACTCAAGAAATTTACTCTTAAGCTCTTGAACCATCTTCGTCCCAATCCCCATATGACGGTGAGACGGATTCACGCTCAAATGCTGAATTTCCAATACCTGATCTTCTTTTTTTATAATCCCCATTATCCCAACAAAATCTTCATTTTGTTTCCACAAATACAATTGCCAATCCTCTTTCGCTTCATACTCTTTCATTGTCAATTGTAATGTTTTTACATCTTTTTCAGTTGGCATAAATGAAAGAAGCCCCATTGCAATTTTTTCATAACTTTTTTTAAAACGAATTAACATAACCCTTATCCCTTCTTACAAAAGTTACAAACTATTTATCCCATCAATCACTCTTTTCATATCACATTCATTCTACAATATTTTTACCAGAGTGAGAAGAGGCTGAAACAACTTGATAATCATACAAAGCGTTAAGAAGAAAGTCAAATATATGTTTCCACGCTATTTCTCTCTATTACACCGCTCAAAAAAAGAGACAATACTGTATAGGAACTAAAAGGAGAATCCCTTTCTCATCACATTTCAATTATTAACCACTTTTGAACAAATTAGTTCTACCAAAAGCAATATGTTAAGAGAAATCCATTTATTGAAGCATATAATTCGTACTCCATTCTATGTATTTTGTTAAAAGTGTGTTCTGATGAACAATATATTTTAACGCTAGTAGTCGTCCTATTTGTGTCATATACTTTAAAATATATACCGATTCCTGTTTATAGAAAATAAAAAAAGAGAGCAAAATCGCTCTCTTTTTCTCATAACTTATTCTTCCCAAACTTTAACTTCTTTCATTACATCACCTTGACGCATGTTTAATACTGTTTCAATACCGCTTGTTGCTTTACCGAATACAGTATGTACGCCATCTAAATGCGGTTGTGGCTCATGAACAACAAAAAATTGGCTACCACCTGTATTACGGCCAGCATGTGCCATAGAAAGTGATCCAACAAGGTGTCTATGAGGATTTCCATCAGTCTCACATGGAATAGAGTAACCTGGGCCACCTGCACCTGTGCCTGTTGGGTCTCCACCTTGGCTTACGAAGCCAGGAATAACGCGGTGGAATGTCACGCCATCATAAAATCCTTGCTCTGCTAATTTTTTAAAGTTTTCTACTGTTTTTGGTGCCTCTTCTGGGAAAAATTCTAAATCGATTTTTTCGCCATTTTCCATTAATATGTATCCTAAAGTTTTCATATGTATATGTCTCCTTTCAACTATCTCAGCACTATATTACCATATTCATGACGAGAAACAAAAAGAATCCGACAATCTGCATACTTCTTTTTCGAAATGTGGAAAAAGCTAGGTGACAAATTTTAAAAATATACTATAATAACTGTGTTGCCCGAAAATTTCAGAAAGAGAAAGGGAGCGATTTTTCGTGAAAGCGAAATTACTAGCTCTGCTATTAGCTGTAGCCGTATTTATTATGCCAACAGCTTCATTTGCAGACATCATTGAGGGAGAATCAATTGTTACACTAGGAGAAAACTTATCTGAACAACAAAAACAAGAGCTGTTAAAAGAAATGAAAGCACCAAAAGATGCTACAATCATCACTGTGTCTAATGCGGAAGAACATAAATTTCTAGAAGGAATTGTTCCAAAAGCACAAATTGGTACAAGAGCAATTTCCTCTTCTATGATTACATACACAAAACCAGGGTCTGGTCTCATTGTACGCTCAAAAAACATTAATTCGATAACAGATGCAATGTATACAAATGCACTTATTACAGCAGGTGTGAAAGATGCAGAGATTCAAATTACTGCACCATTTAAAGTTTCCGGAACTGCTGCTTTAACAGGTTTAATGAAGGCCTATGAAACAACATCGAACAAAGAAATTCCAGAAGATGTTAAAAAAGTAGCCAATGAAGAAATGGTACAAACAGCAAAACTTGGTGATAAAATCGGTGAAGAAAAAGCAGTTCAACTTGTTGCAAAAATTAAAGAAGAAATTGCAAAAGAACAGCCAAAAACAACTGAAGATTTACGTTCATTAATTAAAAAAATTGCTGATCAACTTGGCATTACATTAACAGATGAACAGTTGGATAACTTAGTATCGTTATTTGATAAAATGAAAAATCTTAATATCGATTGGAACCAAGTTGGTAGCCAATTAGATAAAGCAAAAGACCATGTGTCTGCCTTCTTAGGATCTGAAGAAGGGCAAAGTTTCCTAGATAAAGTAAAAGATTTCTTCTCTAGTATCATTGATTTCGTTAAATCTTTATTCAAGTAAAAAAGAAGCTCGCCAGTGACGAGCTTCTTTTTTATACAAGTAACGGTAATTTCATAATAGCTTCTTCAACCGAACGAACAACATGATTTGCTTTCTCCTTCACATACGGATGAGCATGATGGAGGCTGAAGGAGTGCGGGGTTACTTCAAACATAGAAATATCATTGAAAGAATCTCCAATACACGCAACTTCATTTGCTTCAATTTGTAAATGTTCCATTAATCGCTTCAGAGCGCTTCCTTTACTTACACCTCTTGGCATAATGTCAACATATCGCTTACCCGATATAAAAACTTCTGCTTCACTATGAAATGTATCTCTCAACTCTTGATCTAATGCTACAATTTTTTCTTCTTCGCCAAAAACAAATAATTTCGCAGGATGTACAGTCTTCCCAAATTCCTCTTCTAATTCTTCGATTTCAGCAATATGCACTCCCATATACTCTTCAAAAGTATGGTGATGTTCATTCTTCCTTTTTGTATATCGCTGCTCATTTGCACAAACAATATCTGCTAGTCCCTTTTTATGTATATATCGATATATTTCCTGGGCAACCCCATCTTCAAAACTCGATTCATGAAATACCTTTCCATCCGGTAGTATCATTGTCGCTCCATTTAAACTAGTTGTGTAATACGGGAACGAAAACCTTTTTACCGCCTCATCAATTCGGTGAGTAAAACGGCCAGAGGCAAAACAAATATTTGTCCCTTTTTCAGCTAGCCAACAAAGCGCTCGTTCATCTTCTTTTTGCATATGATTCACATTGTAAACGAGCGTATCATCTAAATCACTTACAAATAGTTTAATCATGTCCTCTTCCCCTCTCATACACAATATCTACTCTAATTGTACAAAAAAAATGTTTGATTTTTGTTAAAAAAACAATAAATTTTCAATAAAAAATAAGCAGGAGCATAATCCCGCTTATTTTTGTCTTCGCACATTTTGAGGTCTTACAATACTTGGACGAACCTTTAAACTAGACATAGTTGGACGAAGTAAAATTTTCGTTAACGCGCCCCAATCAAACGGTAAAAACGGCCATAAATACGGTGTTTGCAAGCTTTTTATAGATGTTAAAAATAGAATCAATATCGTCATTCCAATGACAAATCCCATTTCATGAAATATGCCTGTTAAAATAATTACAAACAATTTCCCTATCTTATTCCCAAGCCCTAGTTCATAACTTGGCGTAGCGTATGCTCCAATCATAGAAACTGCTACGTATAAAATAACTTCTGGTACAAATAAACCTACATCAATTGCAATTTGACCAATTAATATGGCAGAAATTAATCCTGCTGCAGACGACAATGATGTCGGTGTATGAATGGCAGCCATCCTTAAAAACTCGAGCCCGATTTCCGCCATCAAAATTTGTAATAAAATTGGTAAGTGCGTCATCTTGTTTGGTCCAATGAAAGCAAGACTTTCCGGTAAAAGAGTTGGATTAAAAACAAAAACTAACCAAAATGGCAGTAAGAACAGCGAAAATATAACACCTAAAAAACGTACCCAACGTAAAAATGTACCTACAGCTGGATTTTGTCTAAACTCTTCTGCATGCTGTAAATGGTGGAAATATGTTGTTGGAGTGATCATAACACTTGGTGATGTGTCAACGAGTACTAACACATGTCCTTCTAATAGATGATTTGCTGCTACATCTGGTCTTTCTGTGTATCGAATAAGCGGGAATGGATTATAACCTTGTTTAACTACAAATTCTTCTACTGTTTTATCCGCCATCGTAATCCCGTCTACATCAATGTTATTTAATTCTTGTTTTATAATCTTTACTAAATCTGGATTTGCAACATCTTGAACGTATGTAATACAAATATCCGTTTGCGATCTATCTCCGACTCGAATCATTTCATTTCGAAGACGTGGATCGCGTATTCTTCTACGAATTAACGCTGTATTTACAACGATATTTTCAACAAAGCCATCCCTTGCACCGCGCACTACCTTTTCTGTATCTGGTTCTGTCGGTGTCCGGCCCGGATAACTACGAACATCTATTGCGAACGCTTCCGTTTCACCTTCCACAAATATAACAATGAGTCCCGATAATACTTGGAGCATTACCTCATCCATCGTTTTTACTTTACTTACTTGTTGATGAATTAAACGATTCTCTAAAAGCTTTACTGTATCTTCTTCTACATCCCTTATTTCATTTGTATCCACCGCTTCTTCTAAAATAGGGATAATATAATTCGTATCACAAAGTCCATTTACAAATAACACACCAATTTCTTTATTTAAAATTTGAAATTTACGAATACCAACATCGTATGTAACACCCAGTCCAACTGTTTGCTTTAAGTAATTTTCATTATCACTTAAAAAAGATGAAATCGGGATATTCACTTTTTTAGGCTTCGTCATAAAACCCACTCCTTTCCAAAATTAATTGAATCGCTTTTCTAGTAATAGGTGATCCTCTCTCCCATTCATCATTTCCGCACATCTTACCAATATCACCGACCCCCACAATGACAGGAACATTCAGACCATCTAAACAATAAATCGTATCCCCACTAATCCTGCCAACTTCACCATCTGGGAGTCCAAATTTATCAACGCCGTATTCTGTCAAATTCCCATTCCGATCTACACTTACATCTACACGCGCCCATTCCCAATGATGTGTATTAGATGCTACTGCTAAAATACCCAGTACATCAACTTGTTTATGTGTTGCGACATACTTTAACGCCTTTTCACCAGATCCTTCTCCTATAAATCCGCTGTCATCAAACATGACAAATACAGGGTCATATGGCGTTTGCATAATAAGCTCAACAACTTTCTTCCCTGTCAATTTGGTCGGATTACTTTGCGATGCCGAAATACACCTTCCCCCAAATTCCTTTGTTAACAGCTCAATTGTCCGCTTTGCATATTCATCTCCATCTGTGACCAAAACAACCCTTCGTCTCATTTGATTTATCCTTTCGGTTTACATATAAGTGCAACAAAAAATGAAAATAATATCGCTGCTGAAATCCCCGCAGACGTTAAACTAAACATACCGATTCCAATTCCTAAATATCCATGTTTTTCTGCCGCATGCATTGCCCCGTGCAATAGTGAGTGTCCAAAACTTGTAATAGGGACCGTTGCCCCAGCACCTGCAAATTTTATAAGCTTATCGTACAATCCGAATCCGTCTAAAATAGCTCCGGCGACTACAAAAGTTGCCATTAAATGTGCCGGTGTTAACTTTGCGAAATCCAGCAACACTTGTCCAATTACACAAATAGCTCCTCCTACAAGAAATGCGTATATAAAATCCACAATTCACTCTCCTTTAACGCTTTCAAACACAACACCATGCGCAATCGTTGGAATCGTTTCCTTCTGTTGCATCATCATGGGGCTTAATAGAGCTCCAGTTGCAACGACAAAAATTCGTTGTAAATTTCCTTTTTGCATTTCACGCAATAAATGGCCGTATGTTACAACAGCTGAACACGCACAACCACTGCCCCCTGCAAACACTTCTTCTTGATTTGAATTGTAAATCATTAATCCACAATCGTTGTATACATTCCCCAAATCATATCCTTCCTCAAGTAAAAGTTGTCTCGCAATTGGTGTCCCAACAGCTGATAAATCACCAGTAACAATAAGATCATAATCAGCTGCACTTCTTCTCAAATCTTCAAAATGCTGTTGAATTGTATGAGCAGCAGCTGGTGCCATCGCTGATCCCATGTCTAAAGGATTAGCAATTCCTAAATCTTGTACTTTGCCGATTGTTGCTGCTGTTATTTTAATTGCACTCTCCTCATTGCTAATTAATATTGACCCTGCTCCAGTAACAGTTGAGTTTGCTGTCCCTGGCTTTTGTCCTCCGTATTCTGTTGGGTAACGAAATTGTCTTTCAGCCGTCGCATTATGACTACTTACTGTAGCTAAAATACGATTCGCAAATCCACCATCTATAAAAGCGGATCCAACAGCCAAAGTTTCCATTGACGTCGCACAAGCGCTGAACATCCCTAAAAAAGGAATACCATACTCACGAGCAACGTAATTTGCTGTCACTGTTTGGTTTAATAAATCTCCCGCTAAAAAGAAATCAATTTGTGATTTTTTTATATTCCCTTTTTGCATCGCTTGTTGAATCGAGTCTGACATTAACCTTCGTTCAGCAAGTTCCCAGTTTTCCTCTCCGCAATGTAAGTCAGAATATGAAATATCAAAATCCTTTCCAAGAGGGCCTTCAGCTTCTTTCGGACCGACAGCAGTACCAGTTGCATTCACGAAGATATCATTTTGAAATACCCACGTTTGTTTTCCTGTCAATCTCATACCCACCCCTCCTTTAAGACATTAAAATTTGAAATGTATATCTTATTAGCCCGATAATGTATGCACCGACGACTCCAAATACAATGACACTTCCTGCAAGCTTAAACATGTTAGTAGCGATTCCTAGAACAACCCCTTCACTCCTATGTTCTAGCGCGGCACTCGCCATAGAATTCGCAAATCCAGTAACTGGTACTGCTGATCCCGCTCCAGAAAACTGCCCGATTTTATCATATACACCACACCCTGTTAAAATCGCTGATAGTAAAACAAGAGTTGCAACTGTAGGGTTTCCTGCCTCTTTCTCACTAAAGTGAAAGTAATGTATATAAAATTTCATCAACACTTCTCCCGCCGTACAAATGAGTCCACCAACAAGAAATGCCTTCACACAATTTATGAAATAGTTCGGTTTTGGATGGTACTCCTTCACTTTATTTATGTAATCGTCCTTCAATTTTCGTCCTGCCATATATATTGCCTCCTACTTTACGAAATAAATCCAGTGAAACAACGAGCCTATTACTTTCCCAAGTACAAGAGCAACCAGTAAAACAATAATTTTCCCCTCTACCCTTACTCGTTTCGCTAAAATAGGTAAAACGTTTAACACTTCCGTTAACGCCGCAGCCAGCATTCCAATGAATGTGCCACAAAATATCCCTAATATAACAAGCCAATATTGTGACGTGTGAAATGTAATATTTTTCAGACTACACCAAGCCCCTGTTAAAGTACCTGCAATGACCGCCCACTCAAAATATTGAATATGCTTTCCACTTCTCGTTAATTGAGCTAAACGAGGGATTATACCAAGTACAGCTAAAAACGCGACATATCCGCTACCTACTGCAATCCCTCCAGCTAAACCAATTAATACAACAAATGCACACTCAATCATCAGCAATCTGTTTCATATTATCCTTGTTTTCATGAACAATTACATATTGATCAAGCGACTGCTGATATTGAAACATCTCAACTTCTAACGGGCTCGGCTCTTCATTAATTCTCTTTTGAAATACATGATTAAAAAATAAGACCATACCTAATCCAAGACCTAATGAATAAGGAATTTGAAATAAAAGTGGTTGCGCCTTAAATTCTCCAGTAATCATGTAATATAACCGTTGGTGTACTTGTTGCATACTTACATCTTCATGGAAATAAATGATCGCAAGGGCCGCTCCAATGAAAAGTAACAACCATACAAGTCCGAAGAAAACCGGATGTACTTTCTTTTTTTCGTATATAATTTCAACAAGAGTTTCTCCAGAACCAAGTAAATTAATTTGTATGTGAGCCGCTTTTTGTTGAATAATCTCAATCACTTTCATAACATCAATTACAACATGTGTTTTATCATGCGCTGTTATTTTGTAGACTATCTCATTTTGTAACGACTCAACTACCAAAGAATCTCCGGCAAGTTGAGCAACATCGCTCAGCTTTACTTCATACGTAGAAGACACTTTTAAGCGATTGCGCATTTTAATATAAATCGTTTGTTCCAATTTTCATTCACCCCTTCACTCTTCCTCGTAGTTGTAGTATGGTTATTGGAATTTTTTCTAATACAATTTTTTCATAAAAAAACATCTGTACCGTTTCGGTACAGATGTTTTTCAGCTACGCCTTTTTCTTAAATAAATTTGCAATACTTAATGCAAGTCCTCCCCAAATGACTACCATACCTATAACCATCATCATAATCGCTGATCCGCTCATCATGAAACACCTCGGTACTTCCATTCTTTTTCCAGCTAGGCAGAGTCTGAATGTATTTGTGCATTCCATTTCTTCAGACTAATGACTAGTGCAACTATAAGAAACGCTGCCGCTATCGACCAACCATACGTTACAACAAAAAAAAATCGAATAGATAGCTATTCATCTATTCGATCTTTCATCTGTTTTAATATTTTCTTTTCAAGTCTTGAAACTTGTACTTGTGAAATGCCTATGCGCTCCGCTACTTCTGATTGGGTTTGGTCTTTATAATAGCGCAAATACACAATTAGCCTTTCTCGTTCATCCAATTCTCTAATTGCTTCTTTTAAAGCAATTTTATCAAACCATTTCGTTTCCGATTGATCTGCAATTTGATCTAAAATAGTAATTGGATCTCCATCGTTTTCATACACAGTTTCATGTATCGACGAAGGAGCACGACTCGCTTCTTGCGCCAGAACAACTTCTTCCGGCGTTAGTTCAAGAGCCTCTGCTACCTCATTAATCGTTGGAGCCCTTCCAAATTCCTTCGAAAGCTCGTCTCTCATCTTTCGGACTTTGTTTCCTGTTTCTTTTAAAGATCTACTTACTTTCACTGATCCATCGTCACGTAAAAATCGTTGTATTTCACCGATAATCATTGGAACTGCATATGTTGAAAATTTCACGTCGAAAGATAAATCAAATTTATCTACCGATTTTAAGAGTCCAATACATCCAATTTGAAATAAATCGTCTGGTTCGTATCCTCGATTAAGAAATCGCTGCACAACCGACCATACGAGACGCATATTACTTTGAACGATTGTATCTCTCGCTTGTTGATCTCCATCTTGACTCTTTTGAATTAACGCTTTTAGCTCGTGGTCCTTTAACTGAGGTTTCTTCTTCTCATTTCTGACCTCTATGTCCATTGGCTATTCTCCTTAATTGCATAGAGCGTTACTATTTGATAAGTATTTTGTCAAATGGATTGTTGTCCCGAAAGATTCGTTTGAAATAACTTCTACTTCATCCATAAAATTTTCCATGATAGTAAATCCCATTCCGGAACGCTCTAATTCAGGTTTAGTTGTAAAAAGGGGTTGTCTTGCTTCATCTAAGTTAAAGATACCAATCCCTTCATCTCGAATCGTGAGTTTCACCATCGCTTCTTCCAAAATCACTGAAATATAAACAACACCTTCTGCATTTCCTTCATACCCATGAATAATTGCATTTGTAACCGCTTCTGACACAACTGTTTTAATCTCTGTTAGTTCTTCCATCGTCGGGTCTAATTGCGCAATAAAAGCAGCTACCGTAACACGAGCGAATGATTCATTCTGACTTAACGCTGAAAATTGAAGGTTCATTTCATTTCTCATCTATGCCACCCCCAACGTCGCGAGCGCATGCGCTTCACTTTCTTCTAAACGAACAATTTTGAATAGACCTGACATTTCAAATAAACGTTTAACAGGCGGTGAAATTGCACAGACAACCATCTCTCCACCTAATCCCTTTACATGTTTATATCGGCCTAATATAACGCCTAAACCTGAACTATCCATAAATGTTAAGTTCTCTAGGCTCAAAACAATATGATGAACACCATGTGTCTCAATCATATCTGTTACTTTCGTTCGCAACTCTTCAGCAGTATGATGATCTAATTCACCCTCTAGCCTCACACATAAGACGTCACGTTTTACTTCTAAATGCATGGAAAGACTCACACGATTTCCTCCTTATGCTCAAACTTTATTCTTTAACATAAGATTTTCGTGATATAAAACCAGAATCCTTCCTACTGACAAAAGAAGAACTATTTCGCCATAAAGTGAAACCTTTCAGCAATTATCCCCGTAAATACGAACAGAAAAGCGGCAAAATTTTCACCGCTATTTTGATGTTGAAAACATCCCAAAGCTTCGTTTAAATAACTCCCACCAGCTAGCTGCATCAACATCTTCTTTCGCTACAATTGTTTGTTTTAATAAAACATCTTTATCTCTTTTAATAACAAGTGTGCCAAGTGCATCACCTTTTTTAATCGGTGCCTTCACTTTCTTTTCAGCAATCACTTCTTGTTTAACTTTGTCCATATTTTCGCCCTTCTTCATAAGAAGAGACACATTGTCTGACGCAACTAAATCTACTTTTTCTTCCTTACCTTTTCCTACTTGTACAGTCTTAATTTTTTCGCCACGTGTATACAATTTTTTTGTCATATATTGACCAAATGCATAGTCAAGTAGCTTCGTTACTTGATTGTTCCGTTCTTTTGATGTAGGTGCTCCCATTACAACTGAAATAACACGCATACCATTTTTTTCAGCTGATGCTGTTAAACAATATTTCGCTTCTGTCGTAAAGCCTGTTTTCACTCCATCTACTCCAGGATAAAAACGTACTAGCTTATTCGTATTAACAAGCCAAAACTTCTTATCCGTATTTTCACGTAAATAGTCTTCATATTTACCTGTGTATTTTCGAATAAGTGGATACTTCATCAACTCTTTCGCCATAATAGCCATATCATTCGCTGTGGAATAATGATCTTTCGCCGGGAGACCTGTCGGATTTTGAAAATGTGTATTTTTCAGTCCTAAATCTTTCGCTTTTTTGTTCATCATATTTACGAATCCTTCTTCTGAACCAGCGATATGCTCGGCCACTGCAACAGATGCATCATTTCCAGATGCAATTGCAATGCCCTTTAACATTTCATTTACAGTCATTTCTTCCCCAGGTTCTAGAAAGATTTGTGATCCGCCCATTGAAGCTGCGTGTTCACTCGCTCTCACTTTATCTGTCAGTTTTAATTTTCCTTTTTCAACTTGTTCCATAATTAAAAGCATTGTCATAATCTTTGTCATACTAGCAGGTGGTAACTTTTCATTCGGATTTTTATCAAACAAAACTTTACCTGTATCTTGCTCAATTACGATCGCTGACGACGCTTGTTCCGCTAACTTCGGCGCGGTCTCTTCTGTTTTCTCCTGCTTCGTTTTCTCAGATTGTGCAAAACTAACTGAAGTACCAGAAAGCAATAACATGAAACAAACAAGTATTCCAAAAACTCGCTTCATGACTAACCCTCCATTCTATATCAAACCTATTTTTTCCAATTTACTCATTTTTAATACCATATTTTTCTATTATTTTCATTTGACAAATAAAGTAATTGCCGATATTGTATTAAGTGTATTACACGTAGTAGTACACTTAATACTCGCCAGGAAGGAGACATTGCTCTTGCATATTCAACTTGATCCAAGAAGCAACACTCCGATATGGGAACAAATTGTTCAAAATATAAAAGAGCTCGTACTAAAAAACATGTTAGCTCCAAGTGATAAGCTTCCTTCTGTACGCGAGCTTGCTTCTTTGCTCGTTATAAATCCAAATACAGTAAGTAAAGCTTATCAAGAATTAGAGCGACAAGGGATTATTGAAACATTACGAGGAAAAGGAACATTTGTAGCCCAATCGATTACCCCAACATTAGACGAAAGGAAAATCGCTATGGTTGAAAAGCAATTTCATCAATTATTACTAGAAGCCTCTTATCTTGGGATTACGAAAGATAAAATTCACGATTGGATAGATTCATACTATAAAGAGATTGGAGGAAATACGGATGCTGAAAGTGACAAACTTGAAGAAAACAATTGATAACCAAACGATTTTAGACGATGTTTCTTTCACATTACAAAAAGGTAGTATCGTCGGATTGCTCGGAAGAAACGGTGCGGGGAAAACAACTTTATTACGAACGATGGTCGGCATTTTAGACCCAGATGCAGGAACTGTTACATATGAGGATACGGATGTTCATAAGCATCCTGAAATTAAACAAAAGGTTGTATACGTTCCAGACTCTACTAACATACTAAACGGTTATACAGTGAAAGAAATCGTTAAGTTTTATAAAGCAGTTTATACAGCATTTGATGAACAATATTTTTATGAGATATTAGAACGTTTTAATTTACCAAACAAACGTATTCGTAGTTACTCAAAAGGGATGAAAGCACTGCTTGCGATCATTTTAGCTTTCGCTGCAAAAGCAGAATATATCATTTTAGATGAACCGACAAACGGACTTGATCCTATCGTTAAAAGACAGATTCTACAATTTCTCGTTGAAGAAGTAGCAGAAAAAGAAATTACAATTTTCATCTCCACTCACCATTTAGATGAAGTTGAAAAAATTGCCGATACAATCATTATTTTAAAAGAACATACCGTAGATTCTATTACATCACTAGATGATGCAAAATCACAATTTGCTAAAGTCCAAGTTGCTTACGAACGATCACTACCTCAAAAACTAGAAAACTTAAGCAATATTAAAATATTAAATCAAACAGGAAAAGTATATACAATCTTAATTGAGGGAAATGTGGCTACAACACTGGAGAAGTTCTATAAAGAGCAACCAATACTCATTGAAGAATTATCAATGTCACTTGAAGATGTCTTCGTTACGACACTTGAGGGGGATGGGTATGTTTCATAAGGCGTTATGGATGTGGAATTGGAAGCGCGGGAAATATGCTGTGTTACTGTTTTTCTTTAGTTCGCTTTACTTGCTATCTTTTGGCTACTATAGAAGTGCTCAGAGACAACTTGCTGAGTATTACGAATTACAAGAAAAAGGAAAACACTATTATTATTTTTATTCCTTTTCTCCAGGGGAAGGCAATAGTGTTTGGTTAACTGTTCTTATCATCGCTTTAGCCTGCTTATTGATAGGATGGGAGCGTAGTAACCAGTCTAATAGCACACTTATGGCAATGCCTTTTAATAGAAAAGATATTTTCTTAACTAAATGGGCTTTCGGTTCATTTTGTATTGTAGGTTCATTACTTATAAACTGGATTCTTATGTACGCTATTTATAGAACAACCATTCATTTTGATTATCAATCATTTAGTCCATTTCACCGATACTTTCTTTATGCGATTGTTTCTTATGTTGCAGTATATACAGCCGCACTATGCATCGGTACTTTTACCGGAAGCGTTGTTTCGCAGATTGTTTTTTGTATTCCGTGGCTACTAATGGGACTTACATTTATTCCACTAGTGTACACTTTTACGATAAACCATTTAGAGGCTACCGATACTAAAGATTATAAGCTATATGAACAACTTTATGAAATCAATCAAAAAACAAATGTGGTCGCACCAATATATAATTTCACGCTTTATTACGAGTATGATCCTGAATTACGTAAAAAAGAAAATGCCCCAACTACTTTAAGAGACCCAGCATCTTATACGTATTATTCAGCTAAATCAATGTTAGTCCCTATTTTGTATACAATACTTTACTTACTCCTTGGCACATACTTATATACACGATCACCTAATGAAAACACTCAAAAGATATTTATTTTCCAAAATCATTTACGAATGTGGATATGGGGGGCAACCATTTACTTTGCATTACTAGGTGGCTATAAAATAACTCAATTTAGTTTCCTATTAAACTACTATATCGGTTTGTTTCTCGCTGGAATCATTACTTATGTTGTATTATCACGCCTAACAAATTATAAAGTTTTTTAAAGGAGAGATCCTATGTTTCAAAAAGCACTATGGCTAAGAACGTATCAACAAAGTAAATATGTTGTATGGCTATTTTGGCTCATCAGCTTCTATACTTTGTCGTATAAATACTATATGACTTCTATTGAACAACAACACTTTCTAAATATGAATAAAAAATGGAAATCTATATATCATTACAACTTTGATTTATCACTTATGGACTCTGTCATATTTCAAGGTGGTGTACTTATCGTTCTGGCCTGCACATTAATCGGCTTGGAAAGACAAAATAACTCTAGTGACTTGTTATGGTCTATGCCCTTTAAACGTTCACACCTTTATATAACAAAATGGTTGTTTGGAATTTGTAATATCGTTGCGATTGTCCTTTTAAACTGGGGACTATTTGCTATTATGAAAAAGTTGACTTTTCATAATAAATATCAAGTATTTTCCCCATTTCATAGTTACTTTATATACATGTTAATTGTATTAATCGCTATTTATACACTTGCCTTATGCATAGGAACAATCGCTGGGAATGTTATATCGCAAGGATTTCTCACTGCAGCTATATTAATATTCCCAGTGTTACTCCCATCACTTATTGCAGGAGTCATTGCTGTTCACTCGAATACTGAATTTCATAAAGACAATGGCAATATACAACGTCTTATGGAAAACATACGTATTTCTGGTCCAGCAGAAGAGTTTTATATTCACTTTAATTATGATCCACAAAGCGCTTATACCGATCGAAATGGAGTGAGGCATAACGAACCGAACTTTACAAAAATCCCTCCAGCAAAAACATTGATTGGACCTATTGCACATATCATCATTTTATTACCGCTTGGTATATATTTATATGTTCGTTCAGTGAATGAACGAAATGGTAACTACCTATTATATCCAAGATTACAAAAGTTAGTTATGGCTTGTGCGATTTTCTTTGGTGGGATCGCTGGAGGTTTAATGCTAAGTCGCGCGCAGTCATTGTCCAGCTTTTACATCGGATTTTTGATAACTAGTTTAATTACGTATTTCTTCCTAGCTAAAATATTAAAATGGAAAGTCTCTTGGAATTTCAAATAAAATAACCTCCTCGCCTAGAGGAGGTTATTTCACATTCTCTCTTCTTTTCCCATACTCCTTTTCTTGCTTTGTTCCAAAGCCGTCACCATTTGCCACGATTTGATCTGTTGGCGCAACTATACTTTCAGCAATTCTCCATTCTCCTCCTTGTTGAATAAATACTTGCATGAAATAATTCATTCCATTTAACTGATACGAATTCTCTTTTTTCACTTCATAACGAGCTGCTACATAATACACTTGAACATTCTCAGCCTCAAACTTAGAAATGTATTGAGATAATCTCGGAATATACTGTGAAGCTTTCTGAAGTGGAAGTTGTTTTACTTTTACAAGGGAAGATTTTGTCACATTGCTTATCGTATCTTCATGCCGGACGTTATCACTATGATGAAATAAAATCGTATTCTGCATAGAGCGAATCCATAGTTTCGAATATAAAACAGGTTGCTTATTTGAAATATGTTGTAATTCTTTTTGAACTACTTGAATTGGCGTTGCAGCATCCACGAATTTATTAAAGCAGACAACACTTCCAATCATAATGAGAAGCGTAAAAATACGTTTCATAATTTTTCACTCCGATTCTTTTTAATTAGAGTATTGGAGTTTCAAAGTGTTTTTATTCAAAAGAAAAAGGATAGGAAAGCTCTCGCTTCCTATCCTCATTTATTATAATACGCGGCCAAATAGTTCTAAAACCATTTCTATCTCTTGGTCGCTCCAACCTTTAAATTTCTCTTTATAATATTCTTTACGCACAGCTTCAAGCTTTTCAGTTACTTCTCGTCCGTTTTCAGTAATTTCTAAGTATACGATACGACGGTCCGAATTTGAACGTTTTCTTTCAACAAACCCTTTTCGCACGAGACGATCTGTTACAGCTGTAATATGACTGGAGGTTACGTTTACTTCACTCGCAATTTGCGAAGCCATCTGTGGACTTTTTAAAAATAACGCACGTAATACAGAGAATTCATTATATGGCATATGCTCTGAAAAACGTGTATTAATATCATTTTGTAATAAACGTATCATCTTTCGAAATGATGCAGATAAATCTAAAATCAGTGTTTCTCTATTTTCGTTCACTAGCCTCGTCCCTTTTTTATCATATTTACACATATTATAATCTATAAATACCTATATTGTATATGCTTTCTTCTCACAACATTCTCATTTATGTAACTTTTTTCATACGATTTTCTTTTTTGTTCACACATATACATGTAAAAAAGGATGGTGAGCATAAATGCAAGGTGGAATGAATCCGTATTTACATAATATCCGTACGACAAATACTGGTAAAGAAGCTACTATTACTGTACAAGGAGAAGGCATTATAAAGGCAAAACCAAATGTTGTCATATTAACACTGGGCATTCGAACAGATAGTAAAAATGTAAAACAAGCGCAAGAAGAAAATGCAGTGCAATCGAAACAATTGCTTGATGCACTCAAACAGCTAGGTATTGCCGATAAAGATATAGAAACCATTTCTTATACAATTACTCCTCAATACGAATATGTAAATGATAAAGCATTACTACAAGGCTACCGTGTGGAGCATTTGTATGAAATTACCGTTTTAAATGTGCAAAAAGCAGGGGAAGTATATGATATAGCCGTTACGAATGGTGCAAACGTAGCAAAAGGATTACGTTTTCGAATATCTCATCCAAATAAATATTATGAGCAAGCTCTCATTCAAGCTCTGCAACAAGCAGTAGACAAAGCTCGTACAATTGCGAGTACCTACAATTTAAATATTAATCCTGTTCCCCTCTCACTCGTTGAAGAATCTGTCCAATTACCGCGGGAGATCGCATCATATGCTACTTTGCATGCGCAAGCAGCTCCGCCCATTCAATCAGGAGAACTAGAAATCATTTCATCTATCCGGGCAATTTTTACGTATTTATAAATAAACTCATTTATAAGTAACCGTTATCATTTTCGTTGTTGTAAAAACATGATGTTCTGATATAATAAAGGACGGTGAGCTCTTACATAAGAGATATCACGGGTGGGAGAGGGATATGAAAAAGAAGGTTTAACATGAAAGGAATACTTGAAAGAACATTTAAATTAGACTTACACCAAACATCACCAAAACAAGAAGTTTTAGCTGGAGTCACGTCATTTTTCACAATTGTTTATATTATGATTGTAAATGCGTCAATCTTATCAGATGCCGGCATTCCTCTTGAGGCAGGAATTTTGGCAACTGTTTTTAGTTCATTTGTCGGATGTCTACTTATGGCATTTTGGGCAAATGCACCTGCTATTCTTGTCCCTGGTATGGGTGTAAATGCATTCTTTACGTACACTGCTGTGCATACGCTTGGTTTAACTTGGCAAGAAGCATTGGCAGCTGTTTTTATCGCCGGTATTATTTTTTCAATTGCTGCTTTTACACCGATTGCTCGCGTGCTTTCGGTATCGATTCCAAAGTCATTAAAGGAAGCGATCACTGTCGGTATCGGGTTGTTTTTAGCTTTCATCGGCTTGCAAAAAGGTGGTTTAGTCGTTTCGCATCCTAATACTGCTGTTGCAATGGGGAAATTAAGTAGTCCTGTCGTTCTTGCCACACTACTTACTCTTATTGTCGCACTTGTGCTATTTGTGCGTAACGTACGTGGAAGCTTTTTATGGACGATTGCAATTGGCACTGGTATTGCATGGCTGTTTGGTCTTGTTGATACGAGTCAACTGGGAAATAGTTCGTTTTCATTCGCTAATTATGGCGATGTGTTTGGAGCTATGTCATTTGGGAAACTTTCTTCCTTGCCATTTTGGATTGCAACATTCTCCTTAAGCATGGTGCTTATTTTTGAGAACATGGGACTACTGCACGGTTTATTAGAAGATGACCGTAAATTCCCACGTGCTTACCAAGCAAATGCAATTTCAGCAATGACATGTGGTCTATTTGGCACAAGCCCTACCGTTTCAACAGTAGAGAGTGCCGCAGGTATTACTGCAGGCGGAAAAACAGGTCTGACGTCTATCGTTACAGGGTTGTTATTCTTCGCATCACTGTTTGCGCTTCCGTTTGTCAAAATAATTCCTGATAGTGCCATTGCACCAATCTTAATTATTATTGGCGGGCTGATGATTACAAGCATTCAACAAATTCCTCTGAACGACTTTTCAGAAGGATTTCCAGCGTTTTTAATTATCGTTATGATCCCGCTCACATATAGTATCGCTGATGGCATTGCGTTCGGATTTATTGCTTATCCTATCTTGAAAGTTGCTCTTGGAAAGCGTAAAGAAGTCGCACCGTCCATGTATATCATTACATGCTTATTCTTAGCCATGTTCGTATTACACGCTATTGGCTAAGAAAAAAACACCGAGGATTTCCCTCGGTGTTTTTTTACTTAAACCAACCTTTTTTATAAAACCAAGCCATCATTCCGCCGCCAATTAACGCCATTAAAATTAAGCAAATAAAATAACTATACTTCCCGCCAAGCTCTGGCATATGTGCGAAGTTCATGCCGTATACCCCTGCAATAAATGTTAACGGCATGAAAATAGTTGAGAAAACAGTTAATGTTTTCATAATGTTGTTCATATGGTGGGAATTCAACGAAAAGTAACTATCTCGAATATCTGCTGTTAATTCACGGCTTGCTTCAATCATCTCTGTCAGTTTAAGCAAATGATCATGTATATCTTTAAAATAAATTTCATGATCGCTTATACCGTAAAAACGTGTTGAATTTAATATACGATACAATAAATCACGCATCGGAATAATCGTACGCCTTAGCTTAGATAAATCCGCACGAATATCAAATACTTCTTCTAGCACGCTTCCTGCTGTCTCACCCGTTAAATTATCATCAATTGCATTTAAATGGTCTTCAATGTAATAAACAGGTGCGAAATAATCATCTACAATTTGGTCAACAATTGTATGTGCTACATGTAAAGGACTCTTCTTAATACGTTTCTTTTCACCGAGCGTTTTCCATACTCTTTCAATCGCATTATTATGAGAGAAATGGAAAGAGACTATATATCGATCACTAACAAATAAATCGATTTCATGCGGTTCTAATCCATCTTCTCCGAATGCATGAAGAACTAAAAAGTTATATCCATCATAAAAATCTACTTTTGGCCTCTGTACATATTCTACACAATCTTCAATTGCAAGGGGATGGAACTTGAAGTGATCTTGTAAAATATATGTATACTCCTCTTTCGTCGGCTTATATAAATCAAGCCAATACCATACAATGTTTTCTTTTTTCGTTTCTTCTAGCGAAACATCATATAAAACTTCATTTTTTTTCGTTATTGCACAAATTCTAATCATAATTTCACCCATTACTATTATAAACAAAAAATAGTAAAAAAAGCCAAGGAGAAATCTCCTCAGCTTTTTTTATCCCGCTATTTGCGGGCAGTAAGACCCCTACCTCAAAATTCAGCGAAAGCAAAGAAGTTCGGTGGGGGATCAACTGCCCGTAAAAGCCCGATTGGTGAAGGCTCATAATCAGTGGGGATGAAGCCCCCCACTGATTAAAGTTTCACTTTATTACTTCGTTACAATACCGTGTACTAAAGTTGGTGCATCTACGTGGTCTTTAGCGATTTTCATGTTCTCATAAATTTTCACTTTTACATCTTCAACGTTTTCGCGGTTTGCGTAAATTGTAACAAGAGAGTCACCTTTTTTCACGCTATCGCCTACTTTTTTGCGAAGCATTAGACCAACTGCTAAATCAATTTCAGACTCTTTCGTTGCACGCCCTGCTCCTAAAAGCATTGCTGCTGTTCCGATTTCATCTGCAACGATTTCCGATACGTAACCGTCTTCTTTCGCTTCCACTTCAATTTTATATTGTGCTTGTGGCAATTTAGAAGGATCATCAACAACAGAAGCATCGCCGCCCTGCGCCGATAAGAACGTTTTAAATGCTTCTAACGCTTTTCCATTGTTCATTACTTCAATTAATTTTTCACGTGCATCTTCTAAAGATGAAGCTTGTCCAGCAAGGTATACCATTTGACTTCCAAGCGTTAAACATAGCTCTTCTAAATCTTTTGGTCCCTTACCTTGTAATGTATCAATTGCTTCTTGTACTTCTAATGCGTTACCGATTGCTTCACCAAGCGGCTGACTCATATCAGAAATAACCGCCATCGTATTACGACCAACGTTATTACCGATGCGCACCATTGCTTCTGCTAAACGCTTTGCATCTTCATCCGTTTTCATAAATGCTCCTGCTCCAGTTTTCACATCAAGAACGATTGCATCTGCACCAGCAGCAATTTTCTTACTCATAATCGAACTTGCAATTAGCGGAATAGAATTTACTGTTGCCGTTACATCACGAAGCGCATATAACTTTTTATCAGCAGGTGTTAAGTTTCCACTTTGCCCGATAACAGCAATTTTATTTTCATTTACAAGACGCATGAATTCATCATTTTCAATTTCAACATGGAATCCTGGTACTGCTTCTAATTTATCGATTGTACCACCCGTATGTCCTAGACCACGCCCAGACATTTTTGCAACTGGTACATCTAAAGCAGCTACTAATGGACCTAATACAAGTGTCGTTGTATCACCAACACCACCTGTTGAATGCTTATCTACTTTTACCCCTTCAATTGCTGATAAATCAATTGTATCGCCGCTGTTTACCATTGCCATCGTTAAATCAGCACGTTCTTGCTCATTCATATCTTGGAAGAAAATTGCCATTGCAAGTGAACTCATTTGATAATCTGGAATATTACCATTTGTGTATCCTTCAACGATAAAGTTAATTTCTTCTGTCGTTAATGCATGTCCATCACGTTTTTTTGCAATTAGGTCCACCATTCTCATTGTGAGGTCACCCCTTCATTTGTTTTACGATTGCTTTTACTAATGCTAAGAAGTTAGCTTTAACACGTTCTGTCGTTTCAATTACTTCATCGTGGTGAAGTGGTTGATCTAAAATACCAGCTGCCATATTTGAAATACAAGAAATACCAAGTACTTTCATACCCGCATGACGCGCTACAATTACTTCAGGTACAGTTGACATACCAACTGCATCTCCGCCAAGTGTACGAAGCATACGAATTTCAGCAGGTGTTTCATATACAGGACCTGTCATTCCAACATATACACCTTCTTGTACTTTAATATTTAAATCTGCTGCAACTTGTTTCGCCATTTCGCGAAGTTCTGGCGTATATGATGTAGACATATCAGGGAAACGTACACCCATTTCAGAATCATTTGGTCCGATTAATGGGTTCGTACCCATGAAGTTAATGTGGTCTGAAATTAACATAAGATCGCCTGGTTCAAATGATGTATTTACACCACCAGCTGCGTTCGTTACAACAACTGTTTCTACACCTAGTTCTTTCATAACACGAACTGGGAATGTTACTTTTTGCATATCGTATCCTTCGTAGAAATGGAAACGTCCTTGCATTGCTACTACTGTTACACCTTGAAGTGTACCGAATACAAGTTGACCTGCATGTCCTTCTACAGTTGAAACTGGGAATTCAGGGATTTCACTGTATGGTACTGTTACTGCATTTTCAATTTCATCTGCTAATACACCTAGTCCAGATCCAAGGATTAGTCCTACTTGTGGTGTCTCTTGAAATTTCTCTTTTAAGTATGAAGCTGATTTTGTAATTAGTTCACGATTCATCTGTTTATCCCCCTATTTCTTTAGCTCGTTTAAGAAGCTTGTTCCATGTTCTGGCATTTTAACATTAAAGTTTTCTGCTACAGTTGCACCAATATCAGCAAATGTTTGACGAAGTGATAACTCTTGTCCGCCTTCTGTCATGCTTGGACTATATGCTAATAACGGTACATATTCACGTGTATGATCAGTACCGTAGTGAACTGGATCATTACCGTGGTCTGCTGTAATTAATAATAGATCATCTTCTTTTAGTTTTTCGAATACTTCTGGAAGACGTGCGTCATATTCTTGTAGAGCTTCTCCGTACCCTTGTGGGTCACGGCGATGGCCAAATAATGCATCAAAGTCAACTAAGTTTAAGAAGCTAATACCTGTAAAGTCCATATTTAATGTATCTACAAGCTTGTCCATTCCATCCATATTTGATTTCGTACGAAGTGATTCAGTTACCCCTTCGCCATCATAAATATCAGCAATTTTACCAATAGCAATTACATCATAATCGCTATCTTTTAGTTCATTCATTACTGTGCGACCAAATGGTTTTAGTGCATAGTCATGACGATTTGGTGTACGTGTGAAGTTTCCTGGCTCTCCAACGAACGGACGAGCGATAACGCGTCCTACCATGTACTTCTCATCTAATGTTAATTCACGTGCGATTTTACAAATTTTATATAGCTCTTCAAGTGGTACTACTTCTTCATGAGCTGCGATTTGTAATACACTATCAGCAGAAGTGTAAACAATTAAAGAACCTGTTTCCATTTGTTCTTGACCAAGCTCAACAAGTACCTCAGTTCCAGAGGCTGGTTTATTACCGATAATTTTACGACCTGTCTTTTCTTCTAATTCATCAAGTAATTCTTTCGGGAATCCTTCAGGAAACACTTGGAATGGTGTATCAATGTAAAGGCCCATGATTTCCCAATGACCTGTCATTGTATCTTTTCCTGTAGATTTTTCTTGCATTTTTGTATAATATCCAAGCGGTTTCTCTACTTTAGAGATTCCTTTCATTTCACGAATATTACCAAGGCCTAATTTCACCATATTTGGCATGTGTAATCCATTCATATGTTCAGCGATATGACCAATTGTATCAGAACCTAAATCACCAAACTGCTCAGCATCCGGTGCTTCACCGATTCCCACAGAGTCCATTACGACTAGGAAAATACGTTTATATTTATTCATAACTGCAACCTCCTATATGTTCAGTTCTACTTCTTGTAGTATGTTCAAAACGCTATAAAGTGAAACTGTTATCAATGGGAATTATCTTTCGTCCTCATTATTAAACAGTACTGCTTTAAATCATTCTCTAACTTTTTCGTTTTACTTTCAAACGAATCAAAAACATTTCTAGGTTTTTCCAAGTCAGATGTCAGACATCTGATATTGATATCATAACATGTTTACGCTTTCTTTTTAATACATTTTCGTAGAATTCTTCATTTTCTTTACCCTTCTATTGTAATCCATTCTGCAAAGAAGTGCTAATCATTTCATGACTTTTTTCCTAAAATAAAAAGCAGCTCTAAAGAGCTACTTTTTATTTTACTTCTACTGTTTCTTCTTTATGTTCATGTAGTTCACCTTTTCTTACATGAACTTTCACTTTATAAGCACCATTCTCTTTGAAAGTATGTTTACTTTCATACTCCCCTTTATTCCCCTCTTTCGCCGGAATAAATTCGTGTTTTTCAACGCCGTCTTTCCAAATCTCAAGTTGTACTTCAGCACCAGATAACGCTTCTTCTTTTTGTTTTAAATGAACTTTCATTGTTGACTCAGCATTTGCTTTAATATCTCCAGCCATAAGATGTATCATCGTATCACTTTTATGATCCCCATGACCTTCTTCTTTTTTCGCATCTTCAACTTTTGCATTTCCCACAGCCACTTTTACTTCTGGCATAACATGCATTTCACGTGCATTTGTATGAGCAATAACATGATATACTCCATCCGTTTCGAATGTTTTTTCTACAGCATAAACACCTTTTCCTTTATGCTTAGCATTTAACATCTCGTGCTTTTCGTCGCCTGCTTTCCAAATTTCAAACTTTACATCATCAGCATCTGTTACTTTTTCTTTTCCTTGTGTAACAAGTGCTTGTACTTCTGTTTTTTCACCTGGTTTAATTTCTTTCGGATTCGTTTGAACTGCTACTTTTACAGCTTCAAGTTTCTGTTCTTTTTTCGGTTCTTCTTTGTTTGTATTACAGCCAGCCAATGCTAGCATCACGATAAATAACGTCATAATAAGTTTTTTCATCATCATTTCCTCCTTCATACTTTATTTAGTATAGAGGAAATACATTGTAATATTCTAGTCTTCCGCTGAAAACAATGTACGAAATGTTTGTGAAGTTTCTGTGAAATGGTTTGTTCTTCTTAATCTATGAAAAAAGAGCATAGTGACTATGCTCTCGGGTGAAACTGTTTATATACATCTTTTAATCTAGTTTTTGAAACGTGCGTATAAATTTGCGTCGTTGAAATATCTGCATGTCCAAGCATTTCTTGTACAGCACGCAAGTCTGCCCCGTTTTCTAATAAATGTGTAGCAAAAGAATGGCGTAACGTATGCGGTGTAAGCTCTTTTTCAATATTTGCTTCTTTCGCTAATCGTTTTAAAATTTTCCAAAATCCTTGTCTCGATAATCGATTACCATGATGGTTTAAAAAGAGTGCATCTACTGCTTTTTTACCCATCAATTCTCTTCTTCCTTTTTCAATATACTTTTGAATCGCTTCTGTCGCTAAGCTTCCTAATGGAATAATTCTTTCTTTATTCCCTTTCCCTATGCAGCGAACAAACCCCATCGTTAAGTGTACATCTTCTAAATTTAATGAAATTAATTCTGAAACACGAAGTCCTGTTGCATACAACAACTCTAACATTGCCTTATCACGAATCCCAAAAGCACTTGCCGTTTTCGGTGTTTGAAGCAATGCTTCCACTTCGTCGATCGATAATACTTTTGGTAATTTCCGTTCCCCTTGTGGCGTTTCAATATGTACCGATGGGTCATGCTCCACTGCTCGTTCACGAAGTAAAAATTGATGAAACGAACGAATCGATGCAATATGACGCGCCAATGTTTTTGAAGATTTTCCGTTTTCTTTTAAATGCTGCAAAAAGTTAACAATATGCAAGCGTGTCACTTCATGAAACGTCTTCGTTTGTTCTACATTTTGCAAATACTTCACATAGCTTTTCAAATCGCGTTCATAAGATACAACTGTATTTTTCGCTAAACCTTTTTCAACAATCATATAATGAATAAAATCTTTTAATTGATCTTCCAATCTACACTACTCCCCATTTTCATAGAAAAACATCATTCTATTTACGAAAGCATCCTTTTCCGGCTCCTCATTCCCTGATACTTTTTCTACAGTCTCTTCTTTTGGCTTTTCATAACGATGGTAACTTTCATATTCTTCATTTATCCATAGTATAGCGAAATAAAACAAAATCGTACAACTTGTAAATAATAAAAATACTTTCATCCCATCAAAAGTTAATTTTAAAGCTCGGCGCATTGTAAATTCCTCCAAAATATAAGTTATTACAACATATGCCAAGCTTTCACCAATTTATACCTTATTCAAATAAAAAACCTCTTCCTAGTTAAATAGGAAAAGGTTATTTTTCATCCGTTTCATTTTCTTGACAATTTTTACAAATCCCATGGAATGTTAAACGATGATCTTTCACCTTAAAGCTCCAGTCTCGTTCCACTTTATTCTCCACTTCACCAAGTAAATCTTCTTGTATTTCTTGTACAGCACCGCATTGTGTACAGATTAAATGATGATGGAAACGCTGTGCACCTTCTTGGCGTAAGTCATAACGCGAAACACCGTCTCCAAAGTTAATCTTATCGACAACTTTCAACTCAGACAATAACTCTAAAGTTCGATAAACGGTTGCTAATCCGATCTCTGGCGACTTTTCTTTTACAAGGAGGTATACATCTTCTGCGCTTAAATGATCTTCTTCATTTTCTAGCAGCACACGAACTGTTGCTTCACGTTGTGGTGTCAATTTATAGCTCGCTGCATGTAATTGCTTCTTAATTCGTTCAATTCTTTCTTCCATTCGGTACTACTCCCTCCTCGCCACTCTTACACCATTATATCAGAAGAAGGGCTCCTGTCAAAAGAAAAACAATAAAAACAAATTGATAATTATTCTCAAAAAGTATTTATTGTTTGTTAATAGCCTCCACAACTTCTTTCATTAAAACTGGTGATGCATACGCTTCGACACTGGAAGCAATAGCTAATACCGCTCCAATCACGAGAAAAAAGCATGTATAGCGAATTAATAACGGTAATAGTGGCTCAGTTATTTTCCGGATAAATTGATGCCTAATCATTCGCAAGGAAAAGCTTGCAGCAATTGTTGTCATTACGAGAAATACAGGAATTATAATTAAATTTTGTGGCAATACAGATACAAATGCTAATAATAGTCCATTCCATCCGTGCTGACTTACTAAAAAACCTACTGTAAATCCAACAACTACCCCTTTTAAAAATAGTAAGATAAAAATGAGCGGCAACCCAATAATTGAAATCCCCAAAATCCAAATAAAGCCGATATATTTTAATTGCGAAAAGTAACTTTCTCGAAACATTTCGCCCGCGACAGCAAATTCTCCTTTAGAAACTTGTCCAAAAAAACGCTGTAAATAAAATGATAAATCTTGCTTTTGGTTTATTTGTAAACTATTCACAAGAATCGCTCCAAATATTACTCCCATCAGTAATAAAACCGCATTAAATATATATAGTGAAGAATTTTCCTGTATGTGAGACATTACACGGTCTTGCCACGTTTTTCGCCACATTTTCCTTCCCTCCGTTCACACTCTTACTAAAAATGTATGAAAGAAAGAAAAAAAGTATGACGAATTAGCATTGAAATTCCGCTCTACTTTGCTAAACTAAAAAGTAGAGAATAGGAGGGATTTCTCTTGAAACCATTATTATTAGATTTTCCAACATTATTTCAAACTGAGCGCTTGCAAGTACGTAAGCCGTTTCCAGGTGATGGCACAGAAGTATATGAAGCAATCCAAGCTTCTCTAGAAGACTTATTACCATGGATGCCAATTACAGCTGAAACAGAAGAACGTGCTGAAGAAATTGTTCGCGAAGCTCACGGACAGTTTTTACTTCGTGAAACACTTGATTTCCACTTATACGATAAAGTATCTGGTACATTCATCGGAGCTATTACTCTCAAGCCTGAAAACTGGGATATTCCAAAGTTTTCACTTCACTTCTGGCTACATAGCGCTTATACAAAGCATGGCTATATGACAGAAGCCATTAAAGGTGCGATTCAATTTGCATTTGATAAACTAGGTGCTAGAAGAATTGAAATTCGTACTGATGCAACAAATATAAACGCATGTAACTTAGCAGAACGTCTAGAATTTATTTTAGAAGGTACAATGGAAAATGATTTCCTAGCACCCGATGGCAGCTTACGCGATGCACGTGTATATGCAAAAATCAACTAAAAACACTCGCCTTAGGCGAGTGTTTATTTTTGTAATTGTAAATATTGTACTGCAAACATCGTCTTAGCATCATGTATGCGAAGGTCTTTCATAAGATCAATCGCTTCTTCTAATGACACTTCCATTAATTCCACAAATTCATCTTCATCTAAAGCTGCTTTATTTTCTTTTTGTTTTAACCCTGTCGCTTTATATACATATAAAATCTCATCTGCAAAACCAGGTGATGTATAGAAAGATGTAATAAGCTCCATATTTTCACATACATATCCTGTTTCTTCTTCTAATTCACGAACTGCTGTTACCTCTGGCTTTTCCCCAGGTTCTAACTTCCCAGCAGGAATTTCCACAATTGCCTTTTCGAGAGCTTTACGATACTGCTCAACGAGTACAATTTTCCCCTCATCAGTAATAGCAATAATAGCAACTGCCCCAGGGTGATTTACGATTTCACGTTTACTCATTTCTCCATTTGGTAATACTACATCATCAACACGAACTTTTATAACTCTACCATCAAAAATCGGTTCAGTTTTTACTGTTCTTTCTGCAAGATTACTCATACTACTTCATCTCCCTGTTCTATTTCCTAATCGTTCTTCATACATTTTACCACATTGAAAGGAGCGTGATAGAAATGAAAGTTTACATTTTACCAAATCGCGTCACTTTAGTCGGCAAAGCATGGCAAATTCGTCATAAGCTAAAACAATATGGCAAAGAGTATACAACTGTACAAGAGTGGATTACAGCAAATAAAAAGTAAAAGTTTGTCAACCTCCTTTCCCTTTCGTACAATAAAGATAAGGAGGTTGACCTATGAAAAAACGTCAATTAGGAAACTCAGATTTATATGTTACGGAAATTGGATTTGGCTGTATGTCTCTCGGTACATCTGAGGCTGAAGCTATGCGTATTATCGATGAGGCAATCAATTTAGGAATTAACTTTTTTGATACAGCGGACTTATACGATTATGGATTAAATGAAGAATTTGTTGGAAAAGCTCTGAAAGGAAAACGCGACCAAATTGTTCTTACAACAAAGGTTGGAAATCGATGGACAGAAGAAAAAAACGGCTGGTCTTGGGATCCTTCTAAAGCTTATATAAAAGCCGAAGCAAAAGAGAGTTTACGTAGACTTCAAACAGATTATATTGATTTATATCAACTGCATGGCGGGACGACTGAAGATCCTATAGATGAAACAATTGAAGCCTTTGAAGAATTGAAAAAAGAAGGTATTATTCGTCATTATGGTATCTCTTCTATACGTCCAAATGTCATTCGTGAGTATGCAAAACGTTCAAATATCATTAGTGTATTAATGGAGTACAGCCTTTTAAATCGTCGTCCTGAAGAATGGTTCCCACTGCTTAATGAACATCAAATTAGTGTCATCGCACGCGGACCACTTGCGAAAGGCATTTTAACTAACAACAATGCAAGCAAGATAGAAAGAGTAAAGGAAAAAGATTACCTCTCCTATTCTTATGATGAATTAAATACAACACTCGCGAGTGTAAAAGAAATTATAGGAGAAAGATCTTTAACTGGATCAGCCATTCAATACTGCTTACATAATGAAAATGTTGCATCTGTTATACCTGGTGCAAGCTCTATTCAACAGTTGCAAGCAAATGTACATGCTGGGGAACAAACGTCGTTAACAAAAGAAGAATATACACAACTTCAGCAAATTGTTAAATTTGATACATATACATTACATCGTTAAAAAAACGTTACCGTATAGGTCATAGCTATCAAGTTAAAAAAGAAGGTGTCCCAAAAGCTCATTAAAAATGACCTTTTAGAGACACCTTCTTTGTATTGATCTTTATATGGGTGAGAAGTTGTTTCATGAACTAATTTAACGTTATGTTTATCTATCGAGAATAAACGACTATTATTTTTCTTATTTTGAACTAAAATCAATTGATTTGTAGAGTTCGGGCAACTTTCCCACCACTTTCTATAACCGTACAGATAGCGTTTTTATAACGTATCATATTTATCAGGATTCGTTCCTACATGTAAATTACGATTTAACGTATTAATTTGATCCATCTCTTCTTCAGTTAATGAGAAATCAAAAATAGTAAAGTTCTCTTTAATACGAGATGGCGTAACAGATTTAGGAATAGTCACAATCCCACTTTGAATATCCCACCTTAATATAACTTGTGCAGGTGACTTTTCATATTTTTTAGAAATAGCCTGAATAATTGGATGCTGGAATACTTCGCCGCCTCTCATTAAAGGACTCCACGCTTCCATTTGAATTTGCTCACCTTGACAAAAATCACGCAATTCAAATTGCGCTAACATTGGATGAAGTTCAACTTGGTTTACCATCGGCTTCACTTTGCAATTTGGTAATAACAGTTCTAAGTGATGTTTATGAAAATTAGAAACACCAATGGCACGCACTTTACCTTCTTCATATAGCTTTTCTAGAGCACGGTACGTATCAACATACTTCCCTCTTATCGGCCAATGGATTAAATATAAATCTACATAGTCCATTTGTAATTTCTTTAAACTTTTTTCAAACGCCTCGAGCGTCTCCTCGTACCCTTGATCGTCGTTCCAAACTTTTGTTGTAATAAACAAGTCTTCTCGCGGGATTCCTGATTCACGAATCGCCTCTCCGACACCGCTTTCATTTTCATATACAGTTGCTGTATCAATCGAACGGTATCCAAATTCTAATGCTGTTTTTACTGCTTGTTTAACTTCGTTGCCTTCTTTCGCTTTATAAACGCCTAGACCAATCATCGGCATTTTCACACCATTATGAAGTGTAGTTGTTGGAATATGCACACTCGTTCTCCCTTTCAATGTTACATTTTTTGTATACCACCACTTTATTTCAACAAGATTCATCCAAAAAGTCAAAACATACGTACAGTTTACATAATACTTTTATACACGTTTAAAAAAATAACGTGAACTCAGTCATTCACGTTATTTCCTTTCCATTCTTTCGCTTTTTCATCAACATTACGTACAAACTCATTTTTCCCTTCCGTATACATCGTGCCATCATATGTATATTTTTCCGCTAGTTCTTTCTTTAAAGTTGCATATGCCTCTGCTTCTTCACAATGAGCCATCATGTAATCACGAAACGATAAATGCCTTGTAATCTCAGGATTCCCTTTTTCAAATACGTGCAAGTGATACGAGCGTTTCTCCTCCGTTCCATGAATAAAAAAACGACGACCTGAAATACCATTTTCCCCTTTCACGATGTAACCAAGCTCTTTAAATCGTTCATTCCAATGATCTACTCTGTCGATACTTTCTACTTCCATGATCATATCAATAATAGGTTTAGCTGCTAGTCCTGGCACTGACGTACTTCCAATATGATGGATTTTTACCGTTTCTGGCATCGCCGATTTTAATCTTTCGGCCTCCATTTGAAATTTCTCACTCCAATGATTTTCGTACGAAACGACTACAATTTCCCTCATTCTAACTCCCCTTTTCTTACAAACTCGTCAAAAAAATGATCAGCGGCATTTCACTGATCATCTTTTTATTATTTAAAGTCTTTCCAAGTAAGGCTACTTTCACTTAACAGTTCTTCAAATGATTTATTCTTTTCACGTTCTTTTTGTTCCTTACGCTTTCTTTCTTGTTCTGCTGCCTCTTTTTTCTCTTCTCTCACTTGCAACTCTTTTTTCTTATTCTTTAATTGTTGCATTAACGAATCGTTCAATTGATCACCTAGTGTAAGTGATTCTTTCTCTGGTTGATTCATTTGAGAGTGTCTTTGTGTTTGTCTTTGCTTCTTTTTCTTCATACTATTCACCTTTTACTTTTTTCTCCATTATAGAGGATACACGGTGAAATCGACAATAAAAAAGATACATGCCCCCGATTCTCTATTATTCTTTTTTTGTAAATATGTTAATTTTTCGAAAAAACTAAATTTTATTGTAGATATAATCCTAGTAATCTATTAAAATTATGTCGTATGATGTCAGATTATAAAAAAAGGAGAAATTAATTATGTGGAAAAAAATTATTCCTGCTGTTGCTGTTTTAAGCACCCTTACTTTTTCAAGCGTATTCGCCGCTCCTCCATCTCAGGCTCCTGCCGAACAAAACCGATACATAGACGTACAAATGCTTGGTATTAATGATTTCCATGGACAACTAGATACTGTAAAAAAAATTAACAATAAAGAAGCTGGTGGTGCTGATTACTTAGCTACTTATTTAAAAGAACGCAAAAAACAAAACCCTAATACACTTCTTGTACATGCTGGAGATATTGCCGGAGCTAGCCCACCAGTTTCTGCTTTATTACAGGACGAACCAACTATTGAATTTTTAAATGACTTAAAATTTGATGTTGGTACAATTGGAAATCATGAATTTGATGAAGGCATTGATGAAATGCGACGCCTTATTTATGGTGGATATCATGAAAAAACAGGGAATTTCAAAGGAGCAAACTTCCCTTATGTCGCTGCAAACTTCTATAATAAATCAACTGGCCGCTTATTTTTACCACCATTTACTGTAAAAATGGTAGATGGAGTTCCTGTAGGATTCATCGGAGTTGTTACAACGGATACACCGAATGTCGTTATGCCAACTATGCTAAAGAATGTACAAATTACTGATGAAGTAGAAGCTATTAATAAATCTACTCAGCAATTAAAGCGTCTCGGTGTTAAATCTATCGTAGTCCTTGCACACGTTGGAGGTACAACTGATGACACTGGTGTAACAAACGGTGACCTTACTCGCATTGCAAATGAAACAGATCCCGAAGTTGATGTTATTTTCGGCGGACATAGTCATACATACGTAAATGGTACTGTAAATAATAAACTCATCGTACAGGCGAACTCTTACGGAATGGCTTTCTCGGACGTAGATGTAACAATTGATAGAAAAACAAAAGATATTGTGAAGAAAAAAGCTGAAGTTATCACAACATATCATGAAGGTGTAGAACCTGATAAACAAGTAAAACAAAAGTTAGATCAATATAAAGAAAAAATTGCACCGCTTGTAAATGAAGTTGTCGGAAAATCTACAGCACCTATCGACCGTAAACAAAACGATGCTGGTGAATCTACCCTTGGAAATTTAATTGCCGATGCACAGCGCCAAACAATGCAAACACAAATCGCTCTTATGAATCCTGGTGGAATTCGCAATGATCTAGACGCTGGAGATATTACATGGGGCGAGTTATATGGTATTCAGCCTTTCGGAAATCAATTAATTAAAATGGATTTAACAGGTCAAGATATTCGTGAAATTTTAAATCAACAATGGCAAAAAGGAACAACGAGAATGCTCCAAATTTCAGGTATCCAATACACTTGGGATGCAATTAAACCAAATGGTGAAAAGGTTACGAATATCCGTTTAACCAATGGTGAAGAATTAGTTTCCACGAAAACGTATAGCGTAGTTGCAAATGCCTTCCTAGCTTCTGGCGGCGATGGATTTGTATCCTTTAAAAATGGAAAAAATACTGAAACTGGTCCAAACGATTTTGAAGCATTAGTCGATTATGTAAAACAAGTGAAAGAACCAATTCAGCCAATTATTGATGGACGTATTCAAAAAATCAACTAAATACTATTCAAACTAGTGCGTGACACTCGAAAGAAGAAGCTCCTTTTTATATGCAAGGAGCTTCTTCTTTTAGAGTCATACGTATTGTCATTCTTCTAGTGCAGTAAAGGATAAGCACATAGCCCCTTGTTTCCTCGTAGTATATAGAAAACTATAATAGGAGGGTTTGTATGTATTTCTATCCAAACAATGACGATACATTATATCGACAAAATGACAAACTCATTCGTAGTATTGAGAAAGCAATTAATGGAGAATATAGCGCCATTCATTGTTATGCTAAATTAGCTAATTTAGCTCCAGACATAAATGAACGAAATCAAATCCTTGAAATTCGGCAAGATGAAATAAAACATTTTCACCAATTTGTACAAATCTACACCCTTTTAACCGGTAAAAACCCTCAGCCCCAAATCACTGAAGAATGTCCAACTCTTTATTTGAACGGATTAGAATTCGCTATACAAGATGAGCAACGAACAGTTGATTTTTACTTAGAAATTGCAGACGAAACGACAAATCAACAAGTGAAAGAAACATTTCGGCGCGCAGCAGCTGATGAACAAAATCATGCCGTTTGGTTCCTATATTACTTTTCGAAACAAAAAATGAAATGAAATAAGACAAAAAGGATACACGCTCTTATATGGAACATAGTATCCTTTCTTTTATTTCTCTGGATACGTTTCATGATTAACATCATACCGTTGCAAAAATTCATGTAGTGCTTCTTCTACAATTTTAGACTTTTGAATCCCTTTCGATTCCGATATAACATCTAGTCTTGCTAATACTTCTATATTAATTGAAAAGGTTCGTTTCTTTTTCTCTGTGCTCTTACTTATAATTTGAACACTTATTTCTTCTCTTTTTCTTAGCAATTCATAAATGCTTTGTAATTGTTCATAAATTAGTAATTGATAGTCTGTTTTTGCATATTGAAGGGCAGTAGCTTCTTGGATTTGCAAATGACGTGGCTCTTCACCATCACCTATAAAGATACGTTTTTTCTGCTCTCCATCATATTCATATCCAATCACCCTTAACTTCTTTGATAATGTATATGGGCTCATTTCAAGCCGTTTCGCTATAATAGCGATTGATTCGCGTCTATTTAAAGAATCAATAATTTCTCCAATCGTCACATTCTCCCTCCTCTCTTAATCGCCTAAACTTGAAATCAAACCAGTATGTTATGATACAATGATTTTCTAGTAGTATATGCAAAAGAAAGAGCCTGTGCGATTCATACCATTTAAGAAAAGGAGGTTTACATATGCTTTTTCGTAGCTATACACCACAGTTTTATAACGAAAAGAAGCAATTAATCCCTAACAGTATCGCTACGATAGAAAGCGTTATGATTAATGACCGGAAACAATCTCTCCTTATACGCGGACAAAACGTGGAACAGCCTATTTTATTATGCTGTCACGGTGGACCTGGTATGGCACAAATCGGCTTTATTCGTCATTTTCAAAAAGAGTTAGAAAAGCACTTTATCGTTATTAATTGGGATCAACGCGGGGCAGGTAAATCCTTTTTATGGCGAGATATCCAAACAAATTTTACGATTGATCAATTTATTTCAGATGCAAAAGAAGTCATTCACTATCTTCTTAGACGCTTTAAAAAACAGAAATTGTTTCTCGCTGGGCATTCTTGGGGGAGTATTATCGGACTGCAAATCGCTAGTCAATATCCCAAATATATAGAAGCATACATCGGCATCGGTCAAATCGTACATATGAAGCAAAACGAAGAATTACTATACCGACATTTAATTAGCTCTGCAAAAAAACATGACCATAAAAAGGCATTAGCTTCTCTTTTAAAGTTAGGGAAACCACCCTTTTTAGATACGAGACGTCTCATTATTCAAAGAAAGTGGCTTGGTACATTTGGCGGAGCAATACAAAACGGATCTTCCTTTTCTTTCATACGAAAAGGTTTCTTTTCTCCTGAATATACGCTATTAGACTGGTTCAAATTTCTCGCAGGAAATTTAAAATCCGGAGTTTTATGGGAAGAGATGCTAACAATCGATTTCTTTTCGTCTATTTCAAGTTTATCTGTTCCTGTTTATTTTTGTTCTGGTCGCTATGATTATCAAACTCCTTATGCACTCGTTCAACAATATTGCGATATCATTCAAGCTCCTATTAAAAAGATGGTTTGGTTTCCAAACTCGGCACATTCTCCAGATTTAGAAGAGCCTGAACTATTCGCCAAATCTTTACAATCAATTAAACAAGAACTATCTTTTCAACATACATAACGAAAGGCTCTTTTACATTTCATAGAAAACATTTTATAATGATATGTCGCAAGTATATGTCACTACAAACACTTGCTTGCCTTAACAGAATAAAAATTAGGGAGATTACATTTATTATGAACGCTGTACTCATCGCAGTAGCAGTCATGCTACTGCTTAGTTTGTTACGTGTCCAAGTCATTGTCGCCATTATCGTTGGAGCTTTAACAGGCGGACTTATCGGCGGACTCGGTATTTCAGAAACAATTAGTACTTTTACAGCCGGTCTTGGGAACAGTGCTCCTATCGCATTAAGCTACGCAATGCTCGGTGGATTTGCTATTTCCCTTTCAAAAACAGGACTTCCTGATGCAATGATCCAATCAGCTTTAAAATGGATCGGCAACGAACAAGACACGAAAAAACAAGTCTATTCTAAAATACTTATATTATTTATCATTTTAACAATGGCTTGTTTCTCACAAAATATTATCCCTGTTCATATCGCCTTCATCCCAATCTTAATTCCAGCACTTTTGAAAGTATTAAATGAGCTGAGGGTGGATCGTAGGCTTGTAACATGTCTTATTACATTTGGATTAATTACCCCTTACATGTGGGTCCCAGCAGGATTCGGAAAAATTTATCATGACGTATTACAAACAAATGCTGCGCAAAGCGGTCTTACATTTGATGTCGCACTTATTCCAAAAGCGATGACTATTCCAGCAATCGGTATGATTATCGGATTATGTGTAGCAGTTTTCATTACATACCGAAAACCACGTACATATGAAACAGAACAAATTCATGCTGCACAGAATGAAATCGTTCCCTATACGAAAAGAAGCATTACTTTTGGTTTATTATCAATACTCGCTACATTAACTGTGCAATTAGCAACAGAATCAATGATTTTTGGTGCTTTAGCAGGTATTATCGTCTTATCAGTTAGCGGTAGTCTCCCTCTTAAAGAAGCCGATGCTATTTTAACGAGCGGAATGCGTATGATGTCCTTTATCGGATTTGTTATGATTTCTGCCGCTGGATTTGGCGCTGTTCTTCGAAAAACTGGACATGTTGAATCTCTTGTGCAAGCGAGTGCACATATAATCGGAAATAATAAACCGCTTGCTGCATTTCTTATGCTCGTTATTGGACTTCTCGTTACGATGGGAATTGGTTCTTCCTTTTCAACCATCCCAATCTTAACAACAATTTTCGTACCGTTATGCGTCCAGCTCGGATTTAGTCCCATGGCTACAATCGCAATTATCGGTACAGCTGGTGCACTTGGTGATGCAGGTTCTCCAGCATCTGATAGTACACTTGGACCAACGTCCGGTTTAAATGCTGATGGTCAGCACCATCATATATGGGATACATGTGTTCCAACATTTCTACACTATAATATACCGTTACTTATATTCGGCTTTATTGCCGCAATTACACTATAAAAGGTGCGTTTTAAAAACGCACCTTTTACTTTGTTGTTTCTCTCTCAATACATCTAAATTCTGTTTCCACTTCTTCTTGTTCCACTTGTTTCTTCTTTATTTTTCCTATTAACTGCTGAAAAGCTATTTCCCCATTTTCTTCGATATAACTTCCAATCGTCGTTAATGATGGACTTATCCATTCACCCTCTAAACTCCCGTTAAATCCAATGATTTGCAAATTACCTGGTATATGAATATTAAGAGTTTTCGCCGCCCTGATTAGCTCAATAGCGACCTTATCACTTGAAGCTACAACCCCATCTATGTATGGATGCTTTTGTAACAATTCAAGAAACTGTTGATTCGTATACCCTTGGACAATTTCCTCTCGATAAGAAAGTCCTTCTTTCCAAGCAGTATCTAGAAATCCTGCCACATGCTCTTCCATTTCTTCACTCTCTACTCCCTCACCGATATAAGCAAGAAACTGGCAGCCTTTCTCTTTTAATAAAGAAACAGCTTTCTGTCCACTTTCATAATAGCTCATAAGAGATTGCCGTCCTTCAAGCACAGCGAAAGGAAGTGAGATCTCTCCTATACTTCGAAAAACAGATTTCGTCATTATAACGCCTGCAATGTTATTTTGCTCCAACATATCTATGTATCTATTCTTATTTTCTATATTACAAACTATTACTTGATACCCTTCTTTATATGCTATTTCCTCAACGAAACGGAGCAAAGTGATGTATGATGGATTATGCAAATTATCTACAAGTAATGCAATCATCGTTGAAGGCTGTTTAAATAAAGGCTTTGCTGTAGCATTCGGTCTATAATGTAATTCTTCAATTGCTTTTTTTACTTGTTTCACCGTATCTTCATGGACATATCCTTTTTCGTTAATGACTCTTGAAACGGTTGCGACTGAAACACCGGCCAATTTTGCAACATCACGTATAGTTGCCACATCGTCACCCCTTAATATGGTAATAGATTACAATTTTAAACTAAACCAAAATATAACATTCGTCAAGGTTATTGTTTTATATTTCTGAAAATTGTTACACAACTTCCACTCTACTCATAAAGTGAAACTTTAATCAGTGGGAGTTTTACTGCCCTCAAATGCGGGATAAAATATACTCCAGCTGAATTTCATGTGAAATCGCGATATTATCATAACCAATAAACGGAATTTCTTTCTTTATTTTTCGTGCTTCTTTTACCGCATCAATATACAAGTTCGTCATCATGAAGTTACGTTTTTGATAAAAACGAAGTGCGTTCATATTATCATTCGTCGTAATGAGCCACACTTTTTCACATTCGTTCTCTTTTGCCACTTGCAGCACACAATCCACCAGTTTTGTACCAATCCCCTTTCCTTCCTCAAAACTATTTAACGATACAATTTCACACATGTTTTCTATCACTTTACACGTTATAATTCCCACTATTCTGTTATTTCTAAGTGCAACAAAACCGGGTAATTCTTCTAATTGATGTACTCTGCCTCGCGAGACCATCATTGAGCTTCCCCAGTTTTCACACATAAAATCCTGAATTGCTTCTTTCATTTCTGGTGTAATTTTTTGTATATGAACCATATACGATTTCTCCCCTTTTCACATCATTGTGATACAATGTTAGTGTATCATATGTAGAGGTATTTGGAGGATGAGGTAAAGTATGAAACGTTTTTTTACAGCATTGTTTACTATACTAGGTGCACTAACTGCGATTGGGATTTTCTTTACAAATAAAGTTATGTACTTGAAGAAAAAAACAGAGGAAGAAGTTTTAGAACGCGAAACGAAAAAGCATTTTCATTTGGACGATTTTAAGGCTATTCAAAAAGAAGAGGTTCACATCCCTTCTCAATTCGGATACGAACTTCACGGATATTACATGCCAGCTGGTCATTCCAATAAATTTATGATTTTTTGCCACGGTGTGACCGTAAATAAAATCAATTCCGTTAAATATGCAAACTTATTTTTAAATAGAGGATATAACGTATTTATTTATGATCATCGCCGTCATGGTAAAACCGGTGGTAAAACAACAAGTTATGGCTATTATGAAAAACATGATTTAAAGTCAGTAGTTGACTGGCTAAAAGATCGTTTCGGAACGAATATTACACTCGGAATTCATGGTGAATCTATGGGTGCTGCAACTCTTCTTCAATATGCAGGACTTGTTGAAGATGGTGCTGATTTTTATATTGCTGATTGTCCTTTCTCTGATTTTTATGGACAGTTACAGCATCGTTTGAAAGTTGAGTTTCACTTGCCAAAATGGCCTTTATTGCCTTTAGCAAATGCCTTTTTAAAAGTTCGTGATGGCTATACAATTCGTGAAGTTTCACCAATTGATTGTATAAAAAACATTAACAATCCTGTTCTCTTTATTCATAGTAAAGACGATGACTATATTTTATCTGATATGACGAAATCACTTTATGAAGCGAAAGAAAATAATAAACAGCTTTATATTGCAGAACATGGTGCACACGCTTGCTCTTATAATGAAAATAAAGAAGAGTACGAAGATGCCATCGATCAATTTTTAAACACATATGTAAAAGAAACAAAAAACAGGCTTGCATAAGCCTGTTTTTTTACTGCGCTAAAACGTCTGTAACTTGTTCCATATTTTCAGAAATCCACTTTACTGCCTCGTCTAGCGTTGGGAATTCCGTCGTTTGAAAAGTCACCTCATCTTGAAGTAACCAAACGTCTTTCGGTTCTTGTCCTACACCTGCGATTGACCAATGAAGTAAACTATATGGATGATTATCATTCAAAAATGATGCCCATGTGCGCTCATTTGCAATATTTTGTAGTGTTTGTAATTTTTTATCCATCTTTCGTCACCTTACTCTAGTCAGTTATAAAAACTATTATAACACTCTCTTCTCTCTCAAACAAAGTGCTCTTTTTATATTGTCAAGTACTCTCCCTAATTATATGATGAGAGTAAGCGTTTGGAAAGGAGGGATAACGTTGGCAAAAGTACAAATTAAAGTAAATGATAATGGCTCTTTTCGCGTTACAGGGGACGTGGAATTAGTTGACTCACAAGGGAATGTATTCCCAGCAAAACCGGCATTTTCTTTATGTCGTTGTGGTTTATCAAAAAACATGCCTTATTGCGATGCTTCGCATAAAGGAAAATTCGAGTCTGTTGTTAGAGCACCAGAGGCAGAATAAATATTTAAAGAGCATGCACATTTATTTGTGCATGTTTTTTCTTTTGATCAAAGCCTATACAGCCCTTCCCCTTTCAACATTTCTATTACTTTCGTCCCCATTCAAATCGGCATATATTTTCACACAATTCTTCACATTCGAACATTTTTTACTATGCTTTTTTCTTTTTTGTGCTATAATGTGAGCAAACAACATCCTTCGGGGTCGGGTGAAATTCCCAACCGGCGGTGATGAAGCGAAAGCTTCTAAGTCCGTGACCCGTTTTCAACGCGAAAACGGTGGATCTAGTGAAACTCTAGGGCCGACAGTATAGTCTGGATGGGAGAAGGATATGTTTTCTAGTAATTATATATAGCGAATACACTTTTATTTCAGTATGCATATTTTTAAAGGTTCATTTTGACTCTTTATATATGTTTTATTTTGTATACTTATGTTTCTATACTGAAATAAAAAGATACGACTAGCGTTTGAAAAACTCGATATTTTGCTAGGTTTTTTTCTTATACCAAAATATCAGTCATCGTTAGGTTTCTTTCCTATACTTTCGTATTCGAACTATATTTCTAGAAATCACGTCTCCCAAACCCCAAGGATTCTATATCCTTGGGGTTTTTTGATTTTTTCAGGAGAGGTGACGAGAATGACAGATCAAGAATATATGAGGATTGCCTTGCAGTTAGCACAAGGAACATCGGGACAAACAAGCCCAAATCCTATGGTTGGTGCTGTTGTTGTAAAAGATGGCAACATTGTCGGAATGGGTGCCCACATGCGTGCCGGTGAAGAACATGCTGAAGTTCATGCTCTTCACATGGCTGGAGAAAGAGCAAAAGGCGCTACCGTTTATGTAACACTTGAACCGTGTAGCCATTTTGGAAAAACACCGCCTTGCTGTGAATTACTCATTGAAAAGGGCGTCCAGCGTGTTGTAATCGCCACCCTTGATTGCAATCCACTCGTTTCTGGTAATGGAAAAAGGAGATTAGAAGAAGCTGGAATCAAGGTGACTACTGGTGTTCTTGAAGCGGAAGCAACTTTATTAAATCGATACTTTTTTCACTATATGAAAACGAAACAGCCATTTGTAACAATAAAAACAGCAATGAGCTTAGATGGAAAAACAGCGACTGTAACGGGGGAAAGTAAGTGGATTACAGGTGAAGAAGCGCGAGCTGATGTTCACCAATATCGTCATATGCATGACGCTATCCTTGTCGGTGTGAATACAGTTATAACTGATAATCCACACTTAACAACACGAATTCCAAACGGAGGTAAACATCCTATACGCGTTATTTTAGATACCCACTTACGAACGCCGCCATCTTCTCATGTCATAACAGATAGCTTAGCTCCGACATGGATTATTGTCGGTAAGGATGTAAATAAAGAGAAAATAGCGTCTTATGAATGTAACAATATAGCTGTATTCCAAATGAAAACGAAGCAAATTGAAATACAAGATGTCCTATCCCTACTCGGGGAGAAACAAATTCTTTCTCTGTTCGTTGAAGGTGGTCAAACAGTACATGCAAACTTCTTAAAAACAAATAGTTTTAATGAAATTGTGACCTATATAAGCCCAAAGTTAATTGGCGGAAAAGATGCACCCACTTTATTTGGCGGAGCTGGTTTTTCGAAGTTACAAGATGCACTTTCCTTAACAATTCAAGAGATGAAACAAATTGGTAATGATATAAAAATTGTTGCAACCTTAAAAAGCGAGGTGACGGAATGTTTACAGGAATTGTAGAAGAGTTAGGAACGATATCAAGCATGACTCAAAGTGGTGAAGCAATGAAGCTAACTATTAGCGCAAATCAAATTTTATCGGATGTTAAGCTAGGTGATAGTATCGCGGTTAACGGCATCTGCTTAACAGTAACTACTTTTACGACTACTTCATTCACTGTTGATGCAATGCCTGAAACAATGAATGCAACATCACTTCGTATGCTAAAGCCAAGTGCCAAAGTGAATTTAGAACGGGCAATGGCTGCGAACGGACGATTCGGTGGACATTTCGTCACCGGACATATCGATGGCATCGGTACGATTTTAACTAAAAAACAACATTACAATGCCATCTATTACAAAATAGCAATTTCTGATGAATTACTACGCTATTGTTTGCATAAAGGATCCGTTGCTATTGATGGCACTAGTTTAACAATATTTGATATAGACGAATCTTCAATTACAATTTCACTCATCCCCCACACAGTAAGCGAGTCTATAATCGGAGAAAAAAAAGCCGGGGACATCGTAAACATTGAGTGTGACATGATTGGAAAATATATTGAACGCTTTATTTCAAAGCCCGCAAAAGGAACTGATTCAATGACCGAAAGCTTTTTACAAGAAAACGGATTTCTATAAGGGGGAAGTACAATGTTTCATCGTATTGAAGAAGCTCTAGAAGATTTAAAACAAGGAAAAGTCGTTATCGTATGTGATGATGAAAACCGAGAAAATGAAGGCGATTTTATTGCTTTAGCAGAGTACATTACACCAGAAACGATTAATTTTATGATTACACACGGTCGTGGTCTCGTTTGCGTACCGATTACGGAGCAATACGCAGAGCGTCTACAGTTAGAACCAATGGTTTCTCATAATACGGATTCACATCATACTGCTTTTACAGTAAGCATCGATCACGTTTCTACAACAACAGGCATTAGTGCTCATGAGCGTGCTACAACAATACAGGAATTATTAAATCCCGCATCTAAAGGAACTGATTTTAACCGCCCTGGACATATCTTTCCATTAATTGCGAAAGAAGGTGGCGTCCTTCGCCGCGCAGGTCATACAGAAGCTGCTGTTGATTTAGCAAAACTTTGCGGAACTGAGCCAGCTGGCGTCATTTGCGAGATTATAAATGAAGATGGGACGATGGCACGTGTACCTGATTTAATACAGTGTGCAAAACAATTTGATATAAAAATGATTACAATTGAAGATTTAATTGCTTATCGCCGCCATCACGAAACACTTGTGACGAGAGAAGTGGAAATTACATTACCTATAGATTTCGGTACTTTTCATGCAATTGGCTATTCTAACTCATTAGATATGAAAGAACATATCGCGCTCGTAAAAGGTGATATTTCAACAGGCGAACCTGTACTTGTACGCGTTCATTCAGAATGCTTAACAGGAGATGTATTTGGTTCATTCCGCTGTGATTGTGGACCACAGCTACATGCTGCACTTGCTCAAATTGAGCGTGAAGGAAAAGGCGTTCTTCTCTATATGAGACAAGAAGGACGAGGCATTGGCCTTCTGAATAAGCTTCGCGCTTATAAGTTACAAGAAGAAGGGTTAGATACTGTAGAAGCAAATGAAAAACTTGGGTTCCCAGCTGATCTTCGTGATTACGGTATTGGCGCTCAAATTTTAAAAGATTTAGGCTTACAAAGTTTACGATTATTAACGAATAATCCACGAAAAATTGCTGGCTTACAAGGTTACGATTTAAAAGTAACCGAGCGTGTACCGTTGCAAATGCCAACAAAAGAAGAAAATAAAACGTATTTACAAACGAAAGTAAGCAAATTAGGACATTTACTAAACTTATAATTAAGGGAGAGATACATTATGGTATTCGAAGGTCATTTAGTTGGTACAGGATTAAAAGTTGGGGTTGTTGTTGGACGTTTTAATGAGTTTATTACAAGTAAGTTACTTGGCGGAGCTTTAGATGGATTAAAGCGTCACGGTGTAGAAGAGAATGCTATTGATGTTGCATGGGTTCCTGGTGCATTTGAAATTCCTTTAATCGCTAAAAAGATGGCAAATAGCGGAAAATATGATGCTGTTATTACATTAGGTACAGTAATTCGCGGTGCTACAACGCATTACGATTACGTTTGTAATGAAGTAGCAAAAGGTGTTGCATCTTTATCACTACAAACGGACATTCCAGTTATTTTCGGTGTATTAACGACAGAAACAATTGAACAAGCGATTGAACGTGCAGGTACAAAAGCTGGCAATAAAGGCTATGAATCAGCAGTTGCTGCGATCGAAATGGCTCATTTATCAAAACAATGGGCTTAAAAAAAGAGGCTGCGGCCTCTTTTTTTTATTTTCTCACCTTTTTTCGTACATCTTCTATTAATTCATCCATCGTTTTTCCTTCTGTTTTTATACGAAGAGTTTGTGCTGTTCTCCACACATTTTCTCTCTTTTTCGCTTCTTCTATAATAGAAATTTCCTTCCTCACTTCTTTTAAATCCTTTCCTTCTGTTTCAAGTCCAAAATGTTCAGCTTTCGTTCGAAAATGCTGTTCAATTCTTTGTTGCATTTCTTTTTGTTCAGGATTTTCAGCCGCCTTAACTGGATCAGCACTTATCGCTTTTATTAAAATCAGACAAGTCATAATGGCTAATATGTATTTGTACATGTAAAATCCTCCAACCCGATATAAATTACATTTTTACTATGTACAATTAGAGCTTGGAAAATTCGTCCACAAAATTATTTTTCTCGTCCAAAAGTGAATACTATCAAGCGTTAATGGACTTTTATTACATTTTTTTACAAAAAAGTAAACCCTTTAAAGAGTTTGCTTTTCATCTATCTTATAGCGCACATTCTTCAATCTCAAATCCTAAATCTTCAATCATACCCCAGTCCGCAGTCGGCTCTTGTCCAGCTGTTGTTAAATAGTCCCCGACAAAGATAGAGTTTGCTGCAAATAAACCAAGTGGCTGTACAGAACGTAAATTAAGTTCTCGACCGCCTGAAATACGAATTTCTTTTGTTGGATTTACAAAACGCATCATCGCCAGCACTTTTAAACATTCTACAGGTGTTAATTCTTTTTGTCCTTCAAGCGGAGTACCCTTTACAGCAACAAGAAAATTACACGGAATAGAATCCGCATCTAAACGTTGTAATTCAAATGCAATTTCAGCGCGCTGTTCAATCGTTTCTCCCATTCCGAAAATTGCTCCAGAGCATGGAGAAATACCGGCTTGCTTCGCTTTTTGGACTGTATCAACACGATCGTCATACGTATGCGTTGAACAAATGCTATCATAATTGTTAGCATGCGTATTTAAATTGTGGTTATAACGATGCACACCAGCTTCTGCTAACTGACCTGCTTGATCTTCATTTAAAAATCCTAAACAACAGCAAATTTTTAAATCTGTCGTTTCACGAATTTCCTTAACTGCTCCAATAACGTGATTTACTTCTTTATCCGTCGGACGACGACCAGATGCAACAATACAATATGTACCTGCTTTACGACGAATTGCTTCGTGCGCTCCTTCAACAATTTTCTCTTGTGTTAACCATGCATACTTATCAATCGGTGCTTCTGAAATAATAGACTGTGAACAGTACCCGCAATCTTCAGGACATAATCCAGATTTCGTATTTATAATCATGTTCAACTTTACTTTCTTACCAAAATGATGATGGCGAATGATGTAAGCTGCATTCATAATTTCTAAAACCTCTATATCATCAGCTTCTAATATTGCAATTGCATCTTCTTTCGTAATCATTTTCTCTTCTACTACGTCGTATGCAAGTTTTTTCCAATCCCTTTTTGTTTGTACTTGTTTCATTTCATCTCTTCCCCTCTTTTGTTATATACGTAAATAAAGCATGATATGTTGCTACTATCCCTTCTTTTTCCGTGAAGTCTCTTTCGTATATACGAAGCATCGTACGAAAGAGTGAAGGGCTTTGACAATAAGACTCTTCATTACTATTGGTCGCTCCTACTTTTCGAATAGAATGTAGGAATTCCCTAACTTCTGCAAATCTTTCTATGTAACATGTTTCAGAAACATGCACATCCCCTGTTTCTATCTTGCATATATGAAGCAACTGATCTTTCGAATAAAAACGTTGACCAATCAAAGTTTCATTTTGGATGTTTTTTTCCTCTTTCGCTCGCTGAAACGAAGCATGGAGCTCTTGAAAAGTTTCTTGTCCAAAGGTGGAAAAAAGTACTATCCCATCTGTAGACAAATGATGAAATAAATTTCTTATCACTTGTTTTACATTGTTAAGCCATTGAAATGTGGCATTCGAAATAATAACATCATATGATTCTTCTAATCGTAATCGTTCAATATCCTCACAATGAAACGTCACATTTTCGGTATTTTGTCTAGTTTTTGCAATCGTAATCATACTTTCAGCAAAATCAACGGCTGTAATTTGTGCTTTTGGAAATAACTTTGATAATTGCTCTGTGACATAACCTGTCCCGCATCCAAGTTCTAAAATACGTATTGATGATGTTTCACTATATCGCCGCTTCAATATAGAAAGTAACGAATGTGCCATCTTTTTTTGTACATTTGCATATTGATCGTAAGATACGGCTGCCCCATTAAACCGTTTTTGTAGTAACGTTTTGTTGATCATGTCGTATCCCCTCTACAAATTGGATTATCTCATTCGCGCAATATTCGAAATTCGTTACACATAATGCATGACCAGCCCCGCTTACTACTTTTAGCGTAGCATTCGTATTCTCCGTCATATTATGAGCTGCGGATAATGGACATATCACATCCTGTTCTCCATGAAGAAGTAACAACGGGACTTTGATATCTGTTAATTCGTTTCTCATATCTGTTTCTATTAAATAATCTAAGCCTAATTGTAAAGACTGAATCGAGTCCCCTTTAAAATTCAGCGCAATCTCTTTAAAACTCGTATTCTCCTTCAGCTCATTTTTTGTAAATATATTTTCATAGAAACGATTCAAAGTATCTTCTTTCTTTCTCGTTAAATTCTTTTTCATACGTTCTACATGCAAAGAATTCCATCCGCTTGTATAGTCGCTCGTATTTGTAAATTTAGCAGTACCACCAATTAGTACAATACCTTTCGCCTTAATCTTTTTATAAGCTTGAATTGCCGCTAATGCTCCTAATGACCATCCAACTAAAATTACATTTTCATCACGTGCTACCTCTATTATTCGTCCCGCAAATTCACTTTGTTCTTTCACATTACGCCAATCTAAACATTGAACAGGATAGTCTTTAAAATACGGAAGTACAAAAGTCCAAACATCTTCTTCCATTCCCCACCCAGGAATAAAAATAACCTTTAGCTCTTTCATACTAAAAACCCCTCTTCTTTACCGATGCGTATAATATGCTGAATGGCCCATTTTAAATCCGCCATTGTATGTTGTGACGTAACAGCAAAGCGAATTCGGGAACTACCAATCGGAACAGTTGGCGGACGAATTGCAATGGCTGCGATACCTATCTCTTGTAATCTTTCACTAAACCGTAAAGCATTTTCATTTGAACCGACTACAATTGGTACAATATGAGTTGAGCTATTCCCAATGTCAAAACCAGCTTCTTGTAAATGCGTCCTGAAATATGCACCATTCGCTATAAGGTTCTCTCTTCTTTCGTTATCTTCTTTTACAATCTCAATTGCTTTTTGCACTGCTCCTAATGCTCCTGGTGGTAAAGCTGTAGTAAAAACAAAGCTTCTCATCATATTTTGTAAGTACTCTATATAAATTGCATCCCCTGTTAAATACGCACCATAACACCCTAAAGCCTTGCTAAACGTCCCCATATGTATATCGATTTTTTGAGCAAGATCTTTTTCTATATGAGATAATCCAGCTCCACCGATTCCATATATTCCACTCGCATGTGCTTCATCAACTATAATGATTGCCCCGTATTTCTCTTTCAGCTTCACTAAATCTCTCAAATATGCAGTATCACCATCCATACTAAAAACAGTATCAGTTACGATTAATTTCCTCTTTTCAGGTGACGCTACTTTCAACATCTTCTCTAAATGATCCAAATCATTATGACGATACCTTTTATGTTCTGCACCGCTTAATATAATTCCATCAACAATACTTGCGTGATTTAATTTATCACTAAAAACAATATCGTGACGACCAGCTAAAGAAGATAGTACACCTACATTTGCTGTATACCCACTATTTACGATTAACGCTCTTTCAGTACCTTTCCAGTTGCATATACTTCTCTCAACCTCTTCATACAGTGGATAATTTCCTACAATGAGACGAGATGCTGTCGCTCCAGTTCCATATTTTCTTGTGCAAGCAATAGCAGCTTCTTTCAACCTTTCATCTCCAGCTAACCCTAAATAATTATTTGACGCTAAATTTAGCATCCTTTTCTCATTCCGAATAAGCCATGTCTCTTCCGCTTTCTCTGTCACATGCAAATTACGATACTGTCCTTGCTCTCTTAATTGTTCTATTTTAGATTGAAGATGCGCGCGCCACTTTTGATTCATTTTGGATGGACTCCTCTAATTTTGAAATCATAATATGTTCTTTTGCCAATTCCAATAATTCTTCCCTAGTAAAATCACCTTCAAGGAATGGTAATAAACCTAAAACCGGTACCCCGCTCAACTCTTCAATCATTTCTTTGTTTTCTTGTACTCTTTCTTTTTCACATTCTTTACAACCAGACAAAATGACACCTGCTACTGTTAAGCCATGTGCCCTTGCATAAGAAATCGTTAAGACAGTATGATTCACTGTTCCTAGTGTAGGACGCGCTACTACAATAAGAGGAAGCTGTAATTCTTTTGCAAAATCGATTACTAAAGCATCTTCTGTATATGGGACTGCAAGCCCACCAGCCCCTTCTACAAATAGGCTATTAAACTCTTTTAGTAGTTCATTATAGTGATCAGTAATTTCTTTTAACGTTACTCTCCTTCCAGCTCTTTTCATAGCAAGTCTCGGAGCAAGTGGTTCTTCAATAGAATACGGACAAATTTCTTCTTCTCTTGTCGATACACCCGATAAGGCTTTTAACCTTGCTGCATCTCCCTCTGCGTTTGATGCAGCATGTCCACTTTGCAACGGTTTATATACCCCTACGTTATATCCCAATTCTCTAAATACACCTGCTAACGCACCTGCAACCACAGTTTTTCCAACTTCAGTATCAGTTGCCGTTATGAAAAAACCACTCATTATTCTTCCTCCGTAACATCCGAGATTGCTTTATATAAAATGCGTAACATCTCATCAATTTCAGCAATTGTAGATGCAAGAGGAGGCATAAATACAATGGTGTTACCAAGCGGACGTAAAATCATGCCTAACTCTCTTGAGCGTTTACATACTTGAACACCGACTCTTTCTGTCCATTCATACGATTCTTTCATTTCTTTATTTTTCACAAGTTCAATACCAATCATTAATCCGCACTGACGAATATCACCTACGTGCTTATATTCATTAAGCGCTTCTAATTGCCCCGCTACATATTCTGTTTTATGCGCAACAGATTCTATTAAATTAGTTTTTTCATATAGTTCTAGATTCGCAATTGCTACCGCACACCCTAACGGATTACCTGTGTAACTATGCCCATGGAAAAATGTTTTTTGTTCCTCATACTCTCCTAAGAAGGCATTATATATTTCGTCTGTCGTTACCGTAACAGCAATTGGTAAATATCCACCTGTTAAACCTTTCCCAGCTGTTAAAATGTCCGGCGTCACATTTTCATGTTCACACGCAAACATTTTCCCCGTACGCCCAAACCCAGTCGCTACCTCATCTGTAATAAATAAAACATTATATTTTGTACATAAATTACGTAGCCCTTTTAAATATCCTTTTGGCATTGTAATCATGCCTCCAGCACCTTGCATTAAAGGTTCTACAATAATTGCTGCAATTTCTTCATGTTTTTCTTTCAGCAATTCTTCCATTTCTTCTAAATGCTTATTCACAATTTCTTCCTTGTTATTTCCATAAGGAGAACGATATGTATACGGATACGGCATTTTAATTGCCTCAAATAATAGTGAACTATACACTTGGTGAAACAAGTCTATCGCTCCTACTGAAACTGCTCCAATTGTATCACCGTGATACGCTTCTTTTAATGTAACAAATCTTTGTTTTCTCGGTTTCCCTTTGTGCTGCCAATATTGAAAAGCCATCTTAATTGCAATTTCAACAGCGGTAGAACCAGAGTCTGAATAAAATACTTTCTTCAAGCCTTCTGGTACAACATCAATTATTTTTTCTGCTAATAAAATAGATGGAACGTTAGCAAGTCCTAACATAGTAGAATGAGCAATTTTATTTAATTGCTCACGAATTGCCTCATCTAGTTCCGGTACTTGATGCCCATGAACATTTAACCAAATAGACGAAACACCGTCCCAATATTCATTTCCATTTACATCGTATAGCTTTCTTCCCTCTCCACGTTCAATAATGACAGGATCTTCTTCTAAATAATCTTTCATTTGTGTAAATGGGTGCCATACGTAATCTTTATTCTTCTTCGATAATTCTTCATATGTATAAGACGATTTTTCACTCGTGTTACTATTAACAGCCACAATTGTCACCCCTAATGTTAACTTGTTTATAAATATAG
>NZ_JBFPJI010000087.1:0-12823 GCF_040838205.1 Bacillus sp. S4 | reverse complement strand
ATATAAGTATAAAGAAAAATGCGTAGAAAATACTACGCATTATGATACTTTTGCTGATTTATTTTTAATAAATTTTGGTTGTTTCTGTAGTAGAAACTTTGTTTTCGCCATTGAAAAGACAAATAAAGCAATCCATATACAGAAAAACGCAATCATATGAGTAGATGTGAAATGTTCACCAAAAACGAACACACCTAAAATTAAACTAATAGTCGGCGCGATGTATTGTAAAAATCCTATCATATAGAGCGGAATAAGTTGTGCTCCTTTAGCAAAATAAAAGAGTGGTAACGCTGTAACAATACCCGCCCCTATTAAAAGAAACGTTGATATTGCCGAAATAGAACCGAACGAACCAAAGCCATGAACTCCTGTCATAAACAAATATATAAGTGCAAATGGCGTCACTAACATCGTTTCCATCGTAAGCCCAATTGTTGCGTCGTAATTTAATAATTTTTTCGTTAATCCATATAATCCAAATGAAAAAGCAAGTGAAAGAGAAACCCATGGAATTGATCCGAAACGTATCGTTAAAATAACAACGCCTAATCCAGCTAAACCAACCGCAACATATTGCCAAAAATTAAGCTTCTCTTTTAAAACAACTGTACCAAGTAAAATACTTATAAGTGGATTAATATAATACCCAAGACTTGCTTCGATTACATGGTTATGATTTACGGCCCATATGTATACAAACCAGTTTCCACTAATAAGTACCGAAGCAATTGTTAATGACATTAATAATTTAGGTCGTTTAAAAAGGGCCACTAACTCCCCACCAAACTGACGAAACCTCTTCGTTACTCCTAAAACTAACAACATAAAAACAAATGCCCAAACGATGCGATGCGCTAATATTTCATCCGCCGGTACTTCCTCCACCCATTTCCAATAAATCGGAAGAACTCCCCACATCGTATACGCACCCGCCGCATATATAATCCCCTGCTTTTGCTCTGCTATTTGACTCCCCATCTTCCCTGTTCTCCTCTTCTCTTTTTTTCTTCATTATAAGGTCTCACATACTTACTTTACCAATATTCAATCTGCATTTCTTTCGACATTCCTCTTGTAAATCCGTTATATGTATAAAAACACTCCTACTGTTATAATAACGAGCGCCGGAATACCGAAGACAAATTTACTTTTATGTGTCTTATGATGAAACATATACATACCAATCCAAGCTCCAACCGCTCCTCCAGCTGCAGCTGATAAAAACAACGTACTTTCTGGCGTTCTCCACTGCTTTTTCTTTGCTTTTCGCTTATCAAGCCCCATCATACTAAATGCTATAACGTTGATAATAATAAAATAAATCCATTTCATCTCTTTCTCTCCCTTAAAAAATTCGCTTTATGTTAACACGAAAACAAGGTGCGCACAAATAAAAATGGCTATAGGAAAAAAATAAAACTTTTTAACCTACAGCCATCATTGTAATACCTTATACTCTATTTCTAATCTTACTATGTTTTTTCGCGTATATAAAATAGATAAAAATACCTACAATAACCCAAATTGCAAAACTGATTAAAGTGGTTTTAGAAAGATTTAATGCTAAATATAAACAACTTACTATCGCAAGTATAGGTAAGAATGGAACTAACGGAGCACGGAACGGTCTTTTCAAATTAGGATGTGTCTTCCTTAATACAATTACAGCTATAGATACAAATATGAAAGCTGTTATCGTTCCCACATTCACTAAATTTGCCAACAAATTCAAGTCCAATAAACCTGCTAATACAGCCGCAAGAATACCCGTAATCCATGTATTAAAAAATGGTGTTTGATAACGTTTATGAACACTCGAAAATCTTTTTGGTAACAATCCATCTCGGCTCATCGAGTATGATACTCGAACAAATGCGAACATAGCAACTAACAGAACTGTTGTTAAACCAGCTATCGCTCCAACTGATAATAGACCAGCAATTCTATCCTCTCCTACAATACGCAGTGCATATGCTACTGGATCAGCTACATTCAGATCCGTAAATGGAACCATTCCAGTTAACACGAATGAAACACCAACATAAAGAATTGTACAAATGCATAAAGAGACAAGTAATCCAATTGGAACGTTACGTTGTGGGCGTTTCACTTCCTCTGCTGCTGTTGCAACTGCATCGAAACCTAAAAAGGCAAAAAATACAGTAGCAGCTCCTCCAATAACACCATGGTATCCAAAAGGAAGAAACGGCTGCCAATTCTCTGGCTTTACATAGTTTGCTCCTACAATAATAAATACTAAAATAACAGCCAGTTTGATAATAACCATTATATTATTTATACGTGCACTTTCTTTCACACCACGACTTAGTAAAAATGTAACAACTAAAATAATAATAACCGCTGGCAAGTCGATAATCCCGCCATTCCCCATCCCTGGTGCAGAAGCAACGATTGCCGGAATATGAATATTAAACCCTAATAGTAATGACTGAAAATAGGCTGACCATCCCGCCGCCACCGCAGAAGTAGCTAATAAGTACTCTAACATAACACATCAGCCAACTATAAAAGCAAAAATCTCACCTAATGTCATATACGTATACGAATACACACTTCCTGAGACCGGGACTGTAGATGCAAATTCAGCATAACAAAAAGCTACACAAGCACATACAATTGCAGCTAACATGAAAGATAATACAATTGCTGGACCAGCATGTTTCGCTGCTACAATACCTGTTAATACGAAAATGCCTGTACCAATAATTGCTCCAATTCCTAAAAGCGTTAAATCAATTGCTCCTAAAGTTTGCTGTAACACGTTTTTCTTTTCTTCATTCATTGCTTTCTTTATAAATAAACTCATTCGTAGAAACCTCTTTTTCAAAATTATCCCTTACTCATTACAATCTTTATTACTGTTGCTATTACACATTAATAATATTCATACTTTACTTTCACTCCCTATATAAACTCCACAAATTACATGCCTAAAAATCAGAAAAATCAATCTTCTAAAAATACGCTTGTTAACAAGCATGTTTTTAGAAGATTGATTGAATTTATCACACGATTAATTATATTGTCAACAATATAATTAATTCACCCACATCGAATAATTATAAATAAAATAGTATTCCAAAATATACGATACCACTTGAAAACACTGTTAATTCCCATTTCAATACATTTTATATTATTTCGGAATTCATTTTTATACATCAGACTCAATGAAATCCCCATATACAAACAAGATAAAACCAGTCGATTCGTTATATAGAAATAATTATTCATCTTATCTTGTTAGACCGATTAACTTCCCTACAAATTGCAAACAGTATTTTCACCTAAGACAATAAAAAAAGCGCAGATGTTCATCTGCGCTTTATTCTTCCGCTTCAATTTCTGTACTATTATTATCGATATGTTCCTTTTGAGCTTCTTCTTGCAGCTCTGCTGAAATCATCGCATGATAAATTTCTGGATATAATCCAAATATTTGATATACACTTCCTAAAAACGGCATCGGAATCCCTCATTTCTAAAGTTGTATTGCCATTCTTAAGGATTCCCTTTTCACTCATTATACATTCGTTTTTGGCACTTCTTCTTCATCGGGAACATGTAATACATTTTGCCATTTTTTATAAGGCGCACTATTTGGATCCACATACCCTTTCGCATACGAACGATCCCACAATTGTTTCATAAACATCTCTTTCTCTTTCTTTGCAACCATATCTGCACCTGTTCCGTAATAGTTTTGGAAATACAACTCAATTTCATCAAGGAATAGCCTTAACAAATCGTCAGATGTTTCTTCTAACGTCGGGTCATATTTTGCCTCACGATCATACATTAAAATCATATCTAAAATATTATGGACATGCTCTTTACGAAGCCATCTAATATCTTGAGCACCTAATACAAATGCATGTGTATATAAATGTCCACCTTGTATCATTGCCTTTTCTTGCTCTTCTTCAAACCTGGACAAGATATTTTCATAAATAAACGGATTATGAAGCAATGCTCTGTGCAACTTATAACTTTCGCTTGAAATATTTTTCCCCATCGACTGGATTAAAAAGCTACGGCCGACACCGTTATATTGATACACGAATTGCCCATCAACAGCAACTAAGCTAATCCAGCGATACATATACGCGTATAGAAGAGCACGATTACATTTATCGTAATCTAACTTCGTTTGCGTTGCATTCAAGTCTGGCATAAAGGCTGGTAAGTGCCAATATTTATCTAAATGCGGCGTCAAACTAGATTTTTTACTATTTAATTTGTTCACGCGGCGATAATACGATTGAAAATAATCACCTTTATCGTTCATAAAACCATTCGCAATATGTCCAGATGAAAGCTTAGGAAAATCTTGTAGCGATAATCCGTAATGAGCACGATAACAAATCACTTCAAATGGTGAAAACGCCTCGTTTACCGTATCTTTTTCTTTAAACATTTCTTGCAATAACTCTTCTTGCAATTCTTGTTTTAAAGAAGGATGTACGCCCCAATATTGTAACTCTCTATGATGAGAAACTTTCGGAACGAACGGACTTGCTAAATGGAAAAGATCTTCAATTTTTTCACGAACGTATTCATCACGATCACGTTTCTTGAAATCTGCTTCTTTTCGCAATGCTTCAACGATATTAAGCTCTAGTTTGTCACGATAGCGCACTTGAAGTTCGTCATAACAATAACTCAATATATGTTCACGATAGAAGTCTTCCACCTTTTTCGACTGAATTTCTTCGGCTTTCGCATCACGACAATATTCCCCGTACAAGCTCATATAAATTTCAGCCGATATATCTTTCGGTAATACACCTAAATTTAAATGTTGCTGCATATCTTGCCAAATCTTTTCTTGCAATTTCTCTTCAGCTAATACGTATACATTCGTCGGGTTCGTTTTCCCCTCAAATTCCTTGCTTCGCTTTTGGATTTCAAACAATAAATTTTCACGTGTTTCGTGTAAATTATCAAAGAATCTTTCCCAATATTGGATCATTTTATCAACTGCTTGGTATAGCGATTGATACACGAGTTCTAATAACATTTCTTTACGATACTCACTTAATTTGTGGACATATTGCGTTACGATATCTTCAAATTCTTTTTTGAACAAACGTTGCTGATTATAAAACATTTTGCCGACCCAGCCTTGTTGCTGGGCAATTTCAACGCGGCGAACAGCCGTTACCGTTCCATCAATATTACTCACATTAAATTTCTTATCGTAGTTTTGAATTAAATTACGCTTTTGTTCATTATTTTCATGCAGTCGATTCATCTTCTCTACTAACTGCTTACGAATTTCATACAGCATAAAACGTGCTGCGACAGGATGAACCGGATCCGTTTTCTTTAAAAACCATGTATTTAATTGATAAGACTGTCCTTCTGATCCACTCGGTATAAAGCGGTCTGATTCGACCATGTCATATAAAAGTGTAGTCACATGCTCATGTACACGGCTCGGAATCGCATAAGCATATAAACGAACCGCATGATCAACTCTCGCTACTTCACCTTTCATTTGTTCCATCATTTTCAGTTTCGCAGCCGATATTTTACACTCATGCTGTAGGCGGTTTAATTCTTCATCTTTTTGCACTGTACGGTGTACGTAGCTTTCGACAGCCTCTAAAAACAACTTAGACTTCGCAACACCGACCTTACCGCCCTCTGCCCCTTCGCGCGTCTCATTGAACATTTGTCTATAAAAAATATGGGCCTGTTCTGGACGAGTAGCAAGATGCTCTAAATCTTCTAAATAACTTTTCCCGCGCTCTGGCTTTTCACGCTGCATACCGCGCTTTACATCTTGATCATATCTTTGCTTCTTCTCTTGAAACAGTTGATCTAAATGAAGCCAAGATTCATCTAAACCTTGCACCGCCCATTTTAAAGCACAGTATTTCAAAACGTGCTCATACGGATAAATGAGCTTCGCCGTTCCTGCTCCGCAATATCTCCCTTTCCCACTCGATTCTGCCAATTGCTGAATTTGATTATCTTCTTGCGCAAAATGATTTGCAGACATTGGACTGAATAACTGTAAATAAATCGTATTTGCCATTTGCTCCATATAATCCGATAAATTGTGCAAATGGTGCCCATGTAAATTTTCATAATCATATAAGAAACAATAATTGTACGGTAAATGATGCTGCTTTATCGTATGATTTGTTCTTCCATCTTCATCCACTTGATCAGGACGATATTCTAATTCAATCGTTACGCCGCCTCGTTTTGATAATTCACCAGTCGACCCGAGCGTAATAGCGTGCAACTCTTTTAACGATGCATAACCATTCGCTTGCACAGTTTCAAACTCTTTCGCACTAACCGTTCTCGTCTTAACTAAAACATCAGGCATTAAAAACGCACCGCGAATTAAAATGTTGTGATGCTGCAATTTTTTCCGGAGCATCTCACGCAAATATAATGCGATTTGTAAAAACATCCCTGAACCTGTTCCGCCAGCTAGTGATGTTACAATAATGACACGTACACCATATTCGGTCTGATCACTTGTAACTGGAAAAATCTTCTCGATTTCTTGCCAAAACGATGTGAGTTTATCTTCTTTCATCGCAGCACGTAACGCTAACCGTGAAATGACGCGTAACTGTCCAGCCCCTTCTGTTAACGGTTTATCGAGTATAGTCGGGTCCATCGGAAACCACTCTGGAATCGTTGGATCTCCCGCAATATACTCTCTCGGTGTTTTACTCGAGCTCGTTTGCGTTTTAAACTTCCGAATATGATCAAATTTACTCAATGTATTCACATCTGTATCAAATACATGCATCGCTACCTTTTTACGACGCTCCTCAGGTAATCTTTCATATATTTGATGTGTGACAGTACTACCGATTCCACCTAAGCCAATTAAAATTGTTGGAACTTGTAATGTCATGTGAACCACCTTCCTATTCTTGCTTGTTTGAAAAGAAGAATAAAGAGAGCCGGGCCTCCTCCGCCCCTCTTACACCCTATCTACTATTCACATTCGTACCGGTAAATCTCCTTACCATATCCTCTATCAATTACTAAAAGTTCATTTGGATACAACGTCTTATGCTCCATTCCTACCTCTTCCTCTGTTATAAACATCCCATCAATAATCATCCCAACTACTTGCGATTCTTTTGCTACAAATATAGATTTCGATCCTTTTTTCGCTATTAATGTTACAGATTGCACCGTCTTTCTTTCTGCTCGGAATGGAATGCCAAAATAGTGCTTCCACCATTTATTTTTAAGTAACTCTGGTTCAGATTGATAAAGCCAATCTTTCGCTACTTCTTGATCCCATTCGTAATATAGTAATGCTTTCCGATGAAATCTCGGACGAACAATCCATCCTAAAATAATAATTCCTACTATTAAAAGTAATAAAGTAATAGGAATTACAAATTTAAAAATGAGCGCATACCTCTCAAAAAACGGCGCATTTTCAATGTGCAGTACGATCTTTTCCTTTACTTCTTGTAATTTTGAATCATTGATCGTGATGGTAGCCTCTACGGTGCCGGTATCTGTAAAATTGAATGTGTCGGAGTAATAAGGTCGAGGATAAACATAAACTTGACTACCATGCTGTTTTAATTCATAGTTGATCGATTGATTCGATGTGACACCAGTAGATTTTAATAGTTTCTTTACAGCCTCTTCTGTCATCGGTTTACCATTTAACTGGGGCTGTAAAATAAATGGTTTACTATTTTCTAAATTTGTTACCTTTTCTTCATAATCTTTCGTAACAGCTTGAAGTGTTAATTTTGGTTTTTCAGCTGGTTCAATCTTGAATTCTTTCGTCTGTCTATAAAATCCCTTTATATTCATATGGACTTTCCCGCGTACTAACTCTTTACCAACCTTTGTCTCGTAATAAAACACATGTCTTTTATCATCCCACTTCATCGGATACTGCTTTCCGTCTATTTCTACTTCTGCTTCGAAATAAGAAATTTGAATTGGTAATTCAGTAGGTTTCGCTTCAATAACAGCTGTCACACCTTCATACATTTTCTCAACATTTTTTCTATCTTTATCATCTTTGTCATACGTAGAAACAGTATAATTAAGCGCTGGTTCAACAAGTACTTGTAATCCCTCTTTCTCAATGTCCTGATCCACTTCTATCGTATATGTCCCTGGCTTAATCACTTCCTGATTCGCTGTACTTACATGCACTATATTTCCGAATAATTTAGCTTCTCCTGGTGCATGTATAGAAAAAGAAGACTGCAATTGTAACGGTTTGGAAAGTTGCATAACTTTATAATTAGACAAAGAAGGTGATTGTCGTACAAGCGTCATACGCTTTAATGGAAACGGTGTTGTAATCTCTACTTTTTTCCCTACTATTTTCGTTTTGACAATCGATTCAACAGAAGAAAATGGATCACGATTTGCAACTAATGCTGCCACTTGATTCACACTTTGTACAATACCATCCTCACCGCTAGACGGCATGACAACTCCATTCATTTCTTTTTTCCAAATCTCTTTAAACGTATTTAACTGCAGCTTCTCTTGCTGCCCTAAATCCTCTTCCATCGTGATTAAGACTGGGTGTAAAGAGATCTTTTTAGAATCCATCTCTTTCTTAAACTGTGCTAACTTCTGTGTAATTTGTTCTTTTCCGCCAACCTTATCTTTCTCCAAATCATTAAATGCCCCGTCAGTTAATACAATAAGCCAAAATTCACGTTTCCCATCTATATCTGCTTCCTTCTTTATAGATTGCATCGCCGTTTCTACTGCGCTAAATGGAGTATTTAAATATGTTTTCCACGCGCCGATTCCATTAATTTCTGTTTGCCTTTGATCCTTTGTTAACGAAATGTTTAACGGATCATTTGGCTTACTCATTGGAACGTAAGAAAATTTATCTTTCTCATCTAATAGCGCAACTAAACTTTGCAAGGCGTAATTGGCATACTTCCAGCGATCGTTATTTCTCATGCTGCCCGAATCATCATATACAAGTGAAACGACCCTTTCCTTTGCCTCCTCTCCTTTTGCAAAAACTGAAAAAGGTAAACATATAAATAGAAACAACATGAACGTGGCACAAATTCGAATTTTCATGATGAGGCTTCGCCACCTTTGTAGACAAATTCCTATGTTTAAATTTATGAGGGGAAACAAGATATATGACTTGTATTTTAGGACAACAGTTCACAACAATTACATTATGTAAACAAAAATAAACTACTCCCATATTTTATTTCGAGTTTTTTCCTTATTATATATCTGAAATAACACATAGCTTTCATACTTTTCCCGCTATAAATTCCACCATTAAAGTTTGATTTTCTTTTCAATACAAGAAATAAAGAGCACGCTATAATTAGCGCACTCTTTACTTCTTCACATATACTTCAACAATCGGATTTTCCTTTTGATCTGCATGTAAACGTATATTCTCTTCACCCGTATTATAAATGCTAGCTACCAGCATAACTGTTAATAAATTAGGTGTTTTCGCATCACTCCCATATTTTCGTTCAAGAGCTTCTGTATACTCGAAATCCAAATCACCCTGCACATATGTATACACTTCAAAACCATCTTTTAAATTACATACGACCGTATCAATAATATCCGCCCCTACTTGTTTCTTTATTTCCCCCCGCAATGCTTCTATAAATTCTTCCCAAGGAACTTCATACGTCTGAAATTGGTCTGTAGATTTCATTTCCTTTCCTCCTCATTATGTATCCTGTTCGTATATTTCCCCTTTCCTATAACAATTATGATAGATAGGTCATTCGTACAAGCCGCACTTGTCCCCCTTACATATCGTATTACTGTAATGGGGGAAGGAGGAAAGAACATGCATAGACAAAAATGTTATAATACATGCCAACGTTATTTCGGAAAAGTTGTTCGAATTGAAGATCGTGATGGTCATATCCATTTAGGAAAAATAATAGACGTGACAAATGATTCTGTTTGGATTGAGCCAGTACAGCAGCGTTCATCTTTTGATACAGGATTTGGATACCATGGCGCATATTCAAATGGCGGATGTGATATTTGCGGCGGTCTTAGCAGATGTGATAACTGTGGATTTGGATGTGGTGGTGGATTCGATGGTGGATTCAGTGGTGGATTCGGTGGCTGCGGATGTGGCCGTCGTGGTTGCGGCGGTTGTGGATTTGGTGGCGGCTGGGGCTTTGAACTCGGATTTGGTTTTATTTTTGGAATTACTTTGGCTGCATTATTTTTCATCTAACATAGTAAAGAGTTGACTATCTTTAGCCAACTCTTTTTCTCTATTTTTCACATATAAAAATGCGATGTCCTAAAATATGTTGATACATAAGCAGTACTTGTTCGTGTTGCACCCACGCTTCATACAATTCTTCTGGAATAAACGGTGATACATTCCACTCTGGCTCTTCCATATGTCCTGCAACTGTTTCTGCAATAGTTCCGCCACCCGCAATTGTAATTCTTTTAAAATTTGCTGCTTTAAATAAATGAATCCACTCATTCTCAGTTAATACTTCTTTCATACCGTATAACTGTCCAATCTTTTCCTCCTCTTTCTTCTCAATATGTTTTTCGGTAATCATTTCAATGACAACAAGCTTTCCATCCTTCTGTAATACACGATAACATTCCGAAATAACCTTTTCTTTATTTGTAAAAGCGAGTATAGATTCTCCAAGTACAAGCTCAAATGAATCATTTAAACACGGTAATCCTTCTACATCTCCTTGAATCAATTGTATATTCAAACCATCAAACAACCATCTATCTTTCGCTTTTTGAATCATAATTTCATTCTTTTCAACCGCTGTCACTTTATAACCCAATTCTTTTGTCATATACGCCGCTGTTTTCCCCGTGCCGCAACCTATCTCAAGGACACTAGCTCCACTTTTAAGTGGCAATTGAGATAATAATTGTTTTGTTAACGTAAAACCACCAGGATGAGCACTCCCTATTCCGTAGTAAGCTAGAAAATCGATGTAAGTATTTCGTTCCATGGAATTCTCCCTTTTTTATTTTATATATTCCAAGAAGGAAGAAAAGTGCATAAAAAAAAGGGCGCATCGCGCGCCCTCTCTCTTACTTATCTTCACCAATATATGCCCATTTGTAGCTGTAATCTCCACCAACTGGGTGGTGAATAATACCTTTTACTTTCGCTCTTTGAACAAGAGCATCACCACGTTGATATAATGGTGCAATTGCTGCGTCTTCAAGTAACATTTTCTCAGCTTTCAGTAAGCTATCCCAGCGATCTTTCGTTTTCGTTAATAGTTCGCCTTTACCTTTTTCTACAATTTCATCATATTTCGGATTTGAATATCCAGTTTGGTTATGAGGTCCATTTGTAACGAACATATCAATGAATGTCATTGGATCTAAGTAGTCAGGTCCCCAACCAGCGTAAGATAAATCATAATCTAGATCTGATTCTAATTTTAATTTTTGTTTAAACGGTTGGTTTTTCAAATTCACTGTTAAGCCCGGTAAGTTCTTCTCAAGCTCTCCTTTTAAGAACTCCCCTACTTTTTTCGCGTTATCGCTATCGTAGTTTAATAGCTCAATCGTTACTTGCTCTTTTCCAAGCTCTTTTTTCGCTTTTTCCCAATGCTCTTTTGCCTTTTTCACATCCGTTTTTAAAATATCTCCATTTTCTTTACGGAAGTCTTTTCCATCTGGGCTTTTCGCAAATTCTTTTGGCACTAAGTAATCTGCAGGTGTAGATCCGTCATTTAAAATAACATTCGTTAAGCCTTTTTTATCATACGCCATCGCAATCGCTAAACGTAAATCTTTACTCTTTAACACTGTATCGTGGCCACCACGTTTTTGGTTTAAACGTAAGAAGTACGTTGACGGTGTTTTTTGTGTATAGAAGTCTGGATTTGATTTATATTTATCAACCATTTCAGACGTAAGTCCAGCACGATCGATTTGTCCGCTTTCATATAAGTTTACACGTGTACCGCTGTCTTTTACTACGTTAAAGTTGATTTCATCTAACTTAACTGTTTTATTATCCCAATATTGTGCATTTTTCTTTAATTTCCAACCTTCTTCATGTTTCCAGTCTGTTAATGTAAATGGTCCGTTGTATAACGTTGTATCTGCTTCTAAACCGTATTTTTCTCCTTTTTCTTTTACGAATTTTTCATTTAACGGATAGAATGTTCCAAATGAAGTTAATTCTACAAAGTAAGGAACTGGATTTTCTAATTCTACCTCTAATGTGTAGTCATCTACAGCTTTTACACCTAACGTATCAAGTGGTGCTTTTCCATCATTAATTGCTTTTGCGTTCTTTAAATCAAACATAATGTATGCATATTCCGCTGCTGTATTTTTATCCACCGCACGTTTCCAAGCAAACACGAAATCTTTCGCTGTTACAGGGTCTCCATTTGACCATTTTGCATTTTTATTTAATGTAAATGTATACTTTTTACCATCATCACTCTTTTTATATGATTCAGCAACCCCTGGTGTTGCTTTATTATCTTTATCAAGTCGATATAAACCTTCCATTACGTTGTTTAAAGCAAGAAACGATACTTGGTCTGTCGCTTTTGCTGAATCCATAGATGGAATCTCTTGGCTCTCTGTTAAATTAAGTACTTGCTTTGCTGCTAATTTCCCGCCTTCTTTTTCACTACTTTTCGGCGTTGTGTTCGTCTTTTCTTTTTCCCCTGATCCCGAGCAAGCTGTTAATGCCATACTCATTACTAGAACTGGTGCTACAACCGCTGTTAATTTTGTCATCTTTTTTCTCTTCATTTTTTTGTACCCTCCCCAATTATATGTACGATATTAACATTTAGAG
>NZ_JBFPJI010000086.1:0-12826 GCF_040838205.1 Bacillus sp. S4 | reverse complement strand
ATATAAAACCATTGATTACCTTAGGGGGGTATGGTAAGATGTAGTTGTGATTAACAAACAATGAAGAAACAAGAGGAGGATTTTAAATGGAACAGTTAACATTAAAAGTTGAGGGTATGTCTTGTGGGCATTGTGTAAATTCTATTGAAAGTAATGTGAAAGAACTAAACGGCGTTGAGCAAGTAAAAGTTCAATTAGCAGAAGGAACTGTTGAAGTTACTATCGACTCATCAGTTGTAACGTTAAAAGATATCGTTGTTGTAATTGAAGATCAAGGCTATGACGTTCAATAATAATTTTTAATATGGAAATAAATCGTACTTTATATGGAGTACGATTTATTTTGCTAAAAATTATACCTTATAAGGGTATATAGAGGTGAGAGACATGAATGAACAAAAAGAGGCCAATCTCCAAATATCAGGCATGACATGTGCAGCATGTGCAAATAGAATTGAAAAAGGTCTTAAAAAAGTAGAAGGTGTGCAGGATGCAAATGTGAATTTTGCACTTGAAAAAACGAAAATTTTGTACGATCCAACTAAAACAAATCCGAAAGAATTTAAAGAAAAAGTTGAATCGTTAGGATATGGCATTGTAAGTGATAAAGCGGAGTTTACCGTTTCGGGAATGACATGCGCAGCGTGTGCGAATAAAGTGGAAAAGCGTTTAAATAAACTAGATGGTGTGAACAAGGCGACAGTAAATTTCGCTTTAGAATCAGCTACAGTAGACTTTAACCCTAATGAAATCAGTGTAAATGAGATGAAGAGTACAATCACAAAATTAGGATATAAATTAGAAGTGAAATCGGATGAGCAAGATTCATCAACAGATCACCGCTTAAAAGAAATTGAGCGACAAAAGAAGAAGTTTATTTTTTCGTTTATTTTATCATTTCCGTTATTGTGGGCAATGGTGAGTCATTTTTCATTTACATCTTTTATTTATTTACCTGATATGCTTATGAACCCATGGGTGCAGCTGGCCCTTGCAACTCCAGTACAGTTTATAATTGGAGGCCAGTTTTATATTGGTGCTTATAAAGCGTTACGCAATAAAAGTGCAAACATGGATGTTCTTGTGGCACTTGGAACGTCCGCAGCTTATTTCTATAGTGTTTATTTAAGTATTCAATCAATTGGTTCTTCAGAACATATGACAGATTTATATTTTGAAACGAGCGCGGTACTTATTACTTTAATTATTTTAGGTAAATTATTTGAGGCGAAAGCAAAAGGGCGTTCATCAGAAGCTATTAAAAAGTTGATGGGATTACAAGCGAAAACTGCCACAGTTGTGCGAGATGGCACAGAAATGAAAATTTTAATCGAAGAAGTGGTAGCTGGTGATGTTGTCTATGTTAAACCTGGTGAAAAAATCCCAGTAGATGGAGAAATTGTAGAAGGAAAATCAGCGATAGATGAATCGATGTTAACAGGCGAGAGTATTCCAGTTGATAAAACAATTGGGGATGTAGTAATCGGTTCTACAATGAATAAAAATGGATTTTTAAAAGTTAAGGCAACTAAGGTAGGAAGAGACACTGCATTAGCTCAAATTATTAAAGTAGTGGAAGAGGCTCAAGGTTCGAAAGCTCCTATTCAAAGGGTAGCTGATCAAATTTCAGGTATTTTCGTACCTGTTGTAGTTGTGATTGCTATAATCACATTTGCGGTATGGATGATATTTGTTACACCTGGTGATTTTGGAGGAGCACTTGAGAAAATGATAGCAGTGCTTGTTATCGCTTGTCCATGTGCATTAGGTCTTGCAACACCTACATCTATTATGGCGGGATCAGGAAGATCAGCTGAATACGGTATTTTATTTAAAGGTGGAGAGCATTTAGAAGCGACGCACAGATTAGATACGATTATTTTAGATAAAACGGGTACAGTGACAAATGGAAAACCGGTATTAACTGATATAATTGTGGCAGATGGATTTGATGAGAAGGAAATATTAAAATTAGTTGGTGCAGCAGAAAGAAATTCTGAACATCCACTTGCAGAAGCAATTGTAGAAGGAATTAAAGAAAAGGGAATTGATATCCCAAGTTCAGAAACGTTTGAAGCAATTCCTGGCTTTGGTATTGAGTCGGTTGTAGAAGGGAAACAGTTATTAATTGGTACACGCCGATTAATGAAGAAGTTTAATATTGATATTGAAGAAGTTTCTAAAGCGATGGAAGAACTAGAGCGAGAAGGAAAAACGGCAATGCTTATAGCGATAGATAAGGAATATGCTGGAATTGTTGCTGTTGCAGATACTGTAAAGGATACTTCAAAAGCAGCAATTGCAAGACTTAAGAAAATGGGTCTAGATGTCGTTATGATTACAGGAGATAATACACAAACTGCTCAGGCAATTGCAAAGCAAGTTGGTATTGATCACGTAATTGCAGAAGTATTACCAGAAGGAAAAGCAGAAGAAGTGAAGAAACTTCAAGCTAGTGGTAAGAAAGTGGCTATGGTTGGAGATGGAATTAATGATGCTCCTGCTCTTGCTACAGCGGACATTGGAATGGCAATTGGAACAGGAACAGATGTAGCGATGGAAGCAGCGGATATTACGTTAATCCGTGGCGATTTAAATAGTATTGCTGATGCAATTTTCATGAGTAAAATGACGATTAGAAATATTAAGCAAAATTTATTCTGGGCATTAGCTTATAACGGCCTAGGAATTCCAATTGCGGCGCTCGGTTTCTTAGCTCCTTGGGTTGCAGGTGCAGCGATGGCGTTTAGTTCTGTATCAGTCGTATTAAATGCATTAAGATTGCAAAGAGTTAAATTGAAATCTTAAACACTTTCAGCTATAAAACGAATTTAATATGCTTTTTTACAATAAACAATACTTTGTATAAGTATTGTTTATTGTTCGTTTAGAAGGAAAGATCGATCTAATATAGAAAGAGCAGAAGTAGTGAATCTTATATAGTGGAAGAAACTGTTTCAAAAATAAAGACGAAATAATTATCCGGATAACCGAAATAGAAGAGTTAGTTTGATAAGGAGTTTTACATATGTTTAAAGATATTAAAATTAGAACATTCCATCAAGAGGATTTAGAGCAAGTATTACAATTGTTCTATGAAACGGTTCACACGGTTAATGCACAAGATTATAATACGTTACAGCTACAGTCATGGGCACCAAAGCGACTAAATAGAGAAAGTTGGCTAAAGTCTTTAGAAAAGAATATTAGTTATGTAGCGGATAACAACGGTGTGATAGTTGGATTTGGGGATTATAATGATGAACATTACATAAATCGTTTGTTTACACATAAAGATTATCAAGGGAAAGGGATAGCTTCTTATATATTACAAAAGTTAGAAAAAGAAGTAATGAAGCTAGAACATAGGGATATATATACAGAGGCAAGTATTACAGCAAAACCTTTCTTTGAAAGTAAAGGTTATATTTGCATAAAGGAACAAAATAAGCAGCATAATGGTCAGATTTTTATTAATTATATAATGAAAAAAATAGCCTTCTCATAAATGAGAAGGCTATTTTTCATTATTTTACAGCTTCTTTTAGTTCTTTACCAGCTTTAAAAGCAGGTACTTTAGAAGCTGCGATTTGCATTTCTTCACCCGTTTGTGGGTTACGGCCTGTACGAGCAGCTCTTTCGCGAACTTCAAATGTACCGAATCCGATAAGTTGTACTTTTTCGCCAGCAGCTAAAGAGTTAGTGATTGATTCTACTACAGTTTGTAAAACTACAGTAGCTTCTTTTTGAGAAATTTCAGCTGATTGCGCTACGTTTTTGATTAATTCTGTTTTATTCATGTTTTCACCTCATATGTAAATAATGCTATTTAAGTTGTTATTATAACGTATAAAAGTTCAGAGAACAAGTGTACGCAGATATATTTACAAAAAAATTGAAATTCGTATCGTTTTTTCATGTTGTCACATCAATGTAACAAAAAGGTTTTAAAGTACATCTAGAGGTGAAAATATGAATACGCATCATGTAAAAAAAGAGCGGAAAAAATCAATCGTAAAGAAATTTATTATTAGTTTCATAAGTATATTAATGATTCCAATAAGCTTGTATTTCTATGCAACAGAAATAGAACGAAGATTAGTATCGGTCACGTGGAATGAAATAGAAGCTCCTACGATTCCTAAAGAGTTTAACAATAAAAAGATATTGCAATTCTCAGATGTGCATTTAGGGCCAGAGTTTACACTAAAGCAACTAGATAATTTGGTTGAGAAAATGAATGAGTTACGTCCAGATATAGTAGTTTTTACAGGGGATTTAATAGATAAGTTCGGATCTTATAATGAGGAAAGAGAAGAGGCGAAAGAAATTTTGAGGAAAATTCATGCTCCTCTCGGAAAGTATGCTGTGTTTGGGAATCATGATAGAGGCGGGGGCGGTAGTTTATTCTACAAAAGGTACATGGAGGAAGCGGGTTTTTCTGTTTTAGTAAATGACGTGCAGAAAATTAAAGTGGAAAATGGCAAGTATATTACAATATCAGGTTTGGATGATTTCTTATTAGGGAAACCACAAATAGACTCGACTTTAAAAAACTTAAGACAACAAGATTTCAATATGTTATTAGTACATGAGCCTGACGTTGTAGACAAAGTAGCTTGTTATCCAGTTGATTTTCAAATCTCAGGACATAGTCACGGAGGACAAGTTCAGATTCCTTTTGTAGGTCCTTTAATTACCACAAAATTAGCAGAGAAGTATGTTGAAGGAATGTATGAATTAGAAGGAAAGAGTAAGCCATTACATTTATATGTAAATCGCGGTATTGGGACGACGCGAATGCCTGTTAGATTTTGGAGTGTACCTGAATTTTCAGTTTTTGTATTGAAGCAAAGTAGTAACTAAAGTAGAACGTTTCATATTTTGGAGAATTAAGAGTACTTTTAAAGAAAGTTCTCTTTTTTTATTGATTAAATACAGAATATTGTGTATTTTTTTGTTTAAAGTGTTAAAAAGAAAGGGGAATTTTTATGATAGAAACATGGCATAAAGAATTGGAAAGTTTATATAACCAAATGGTTTCGTGGCGAAGAGATTTTCATCAATACCCAGAGCTATCGTTTCAAGAAATAGAAACACCGAAAAAAATAGCTGAAATCTTAAAAAGTTTTCATATTGATGTGAAAACAGATGTCGGGGGAAGAGGGGTAATCGGCGTAATTGAAGGTGGAATACCTGGGAAGACGATCGCGTTGCGTGCTGATTTTGATGGACTAACTATTCAAGATGAAAAGCAAGTTTCATATAAATCAAAGATTCCTGGCGTAATGCACGCTTGTGGCCATGATGGACATACAGCAACACTTTTAGGAGTCGCAAAAATATTAAGTGAAAACAGAGACCAACTTTCAGGAAAAATAGTCCTTATTCATCAACATGCAGAAGAGAAAGAACCTGGTGGGGCAATTGCTATGATTGAGGATGGTTGTTTAGAAGGAGTAGATGTTGTTTTTGGCACACATTTATCTTCTCAAATGCCTGTAGGAATTGTTGGGGCGAAAGCTGGAGCAATGATGGCCGCAGCTGATACTTTTGAAGTGAAGATTCAAGGGAGAGGCGGTCACGGCGGTATGCCGCATCATACTGTAGATGCCATTATCGTTGCAACACAAGTTATTAATCAATTGCAACTTTTAGTTAGTAGAAAAGTAGATCCGTTGCAATCTGCTGTAGTAACAGTTGGTACATTCCATGCTGGTCAAGCAGATAATATTATTGCGGATACTGCTACATTTACAGGGACAATTCGGACGTTAAATCCTGAAGTGAGAGAATTTATGGAGAAGGAATTTAAACGAGTTGTTGAGGGGATTTGTCAGTCTCTTCATGCTGAAGTTAATATTCAATATAAACGCGGTTATCCAATATTAATAAATCATTTAGATGAAACGAGTCATTTTATGGAGATTGCGAAACGTGATCTTGGAAGAGACAGAGTTATTGAAGTACCACCGATTATGGGTGGAGAAGATTTTGCATATTATTTAGAACATGTTCCAGGAGCATTTTTCTTTACAGGTGCGGGTAATGAAGAAATAGGAGCAACATACCAACATCATCATCCTCAATTTGATTTTGATGAACGTGCGATGTTGGTTGGTGGGAAGTTACTTTTAAGTCTCGTAAATAGTTATTTGAGAGATGGAAAAGAATCTCTTAAAACTTTAGAAGTGAATACGACAAAGTAATTTGCATAAATAAAAAACAACAATAGGTTATTTGACACTCCCACCCTTAAAGGGGCAAGTTGACTAATGTCAGTGGGATTCTTGTTACCAAAGGAGAAGTCCATTTCTGGTATCGCTGACGTGCAAGATTGCGGTGTGCCATCACCACTCTCACGACAGACCATATAGGTTCGTGAGCTAGGTACTATCAGCATACCGTACAGATTCGTGTTCCGATGTTTTAGCGCCTTGTTCTTGACGTCACATATTATTTTACCTATAGCATGAATTCGGCTATCGAACTTCCTATGATATCTTGTTTTCGAAGAATGGTATATCCAATCATTGCTAGAAAAGATTCATATATAAGTAAAGAAACAAGTAATTACTATTAGCATAGTGAAAATAAACTTTTTTCTTGACTTTTTATATGAAGGAGAGCAAAATGATAAAAAAGGAAGGGGGGATGACGATGGAAGAGTACGTATTAGAGCTGTATAACCTGTTATATACGACAGAATGGCAAGATATTGTTTCGTTTCTCGGGATAGTATTTTGTATGAAGATTGTAATCGTATATATGGAAGAGCAAGGTATGTTCTATTCCTTCTCATCTCCGTTCGATTTGCAAAGAGAGCCGTTACCAAACTATGCCAATATAAATGATAAACAAATTCCTTTTGTTATATTCTTTATGATTCGTTTTATAACAGCGATTGTGAAGAGGAAAGAAAGTGATGAAGAAGAGTGCCACTTAACTTGTAAGATAGCTAACGTTTTTTAAGCTAAATACAAGGAGGAGATTTATATGTGGTTTCGATTTCTTATGATTGGTTTCTTTTCATTAACAGCAATTTCACTAATGGGATATCAAGTGTCTGAAATATATCAAGCGTATAGCAATACGTTTTTTAACAAAAACTAATTGCATTGCTATTTAAATAATAAAGCGATAAAATCCTTCTTAAGAAGTTTTATTAAGAAGGATTTTTTCTTTGCCTTGTCTTGCTGTGTCAAACTATTGTCACATTTACACTGTGAATAATATGTTAAAATAGTGAGGTTACGTATACATATTTGAAGGAAGAGGGAGTGACCATTTTGGTGGATCAATCAACAAATCAGAAAAGCTATGCTCCTATTGTGATAACGCTTTCTGTAGTTGTAAATGCGATTATATTATTTTTGTTCTTTGGACCTGTTGGCTATGAAGGAGAAGTACATTTTGATGTAACAATTTTACCAATGTTAAATGCAATCTTTAATAGTTTTACGTTTGTATTTTTATTAGCAGCTTTATTCTCTATTATTAAAAAGAATGTGAAAATGCACCGTGGTTTTATCCTGGCAGCATTTACAACGACTTTACTATTTTGTGTTTCGTATTTATCGTACCATTACTTAGCACCAGCAACACATTTCGGTGGAGAAGGATTCATTAAATATGTGTATTTCATCATTTTAATTACACATATTATCCTTGCGGCGATTATTGTACCACTTGCATTGTTCGCACTAGTATTTGGTTTTACGAATCAATTAACACGTCACCGTAAAATTGTACGTTGGACGATGCCGATTTGGTTATATGTAAGTTTATCTGGTGTTATTGTTTACTTAATGATCTCGCCTTATTATCAATAAAAAATCTCAGCCTTAAGGCTGGGATTTTTTTGTTAAGCAAATTTGTTTGTGAAATTAAAAAAGTGTGGTATACAAAAGTATAGTTGCTTTTCATATGGAAGGGATGGTAAAGGTATATGCAAAATTTTGTATTTCGTAATCCAACAAAACTTATTTTTGGTAAAGGACAATTAGAGCAGTTAAAAACTGAAATTCCACAGTTCGGTAAAAAAGTTCTTCTCGTATATGGAGGAGGAAGTATTAAAAGAAATGGTATTTATGATAATGTAATTTTTATTTTAAAGGATATAAATGCGGAAGTGTTTGAGTTGACGGGTGTTGAACCGAATCCTCGTTTATCAACAGTAAAGAAAGGGATTCAAATTTGTAAAGACAATGGAGTCGAATTTATTTTAGCGGTTGGCGGAGGAAGTGTAATCGACTGTACGAAAGCGATTGCTGCTGGTAGTAAATATGATGGAGATGTATGGGATATTGTAACGAAAAAATCATTTGCTAGCGAGGCGTTACCGTTCGGTACTGTACTCACTCTTGCGGCAACAGGTTCTGAAATGAATGCAGGCTCTGTAATTACAAACTGGGAAACGAATGAAAAGTACGGCTGGGGCAGTCCAGTTACATTCCCTCAGTTTTCAATCTTAGATCCAGTTCATACTGCGTCTGTACCGAAAAATCAAACAATTTACGGTATGGTAGATATTATGTCACACGTATTAGAACAATATTTCCATCATGGAACAAATACAGAACTACAAGATCGTTATTGTGAATCTGTTTTAAGAACAGTCATTGAAACAGCTCCTAAGCTTTTAAGTGATTTAGAAAATTATGAGCATAGGGAAACAATATTATATTGCGGAACGATGGCGTTAAACGGCATTTTAGCGATGGGAGTAAGAGGAGATTGGGCAACTCATAATATTGAGCATGCAGTTTCTGCTGTTCATGATATACCACATGGGGGTGGCCTTGCGATTTTATTCCCGAACTGGATGAAGCATGTTGTAGATGAAAATATAAGTCGTTTTAAACAGTTCGCTATTCGTGTATTCGATGTAGAAACAGATGGGAAGACCGATAAAGAGATTGCATTAGAGGGAATTGAGGCATTACGTCAATTTTGGACTTCGATTGAAGCGCCAGTAACATTAGCTGATTACGCTATTAGAGAAAGTGAAATTGACTTAATGGCGGATAAAGCGATGGCTTATGGTGAATTCGGTAACTTTAAAAAATTAAATAAAGATGATGTTCTTGCAATTTATAAAGCTTCTTTATAAGTGAAGCGAGAGAAGAAACCTATTTGATTGTTGTATCAAATAGGTTTCTTTTTTGTTGTTTATAACCGATTGTGATTGTTAATGATTATTTTTGGTTGTTTGTGGTTGATTTTTGTGATCGTTTTCATTATACTGTAATCAAAGAAGAGGTGAAGAAGATGTTAACTCCTGAACGTCATCAAATGATACTACAACTTGTAAAAGAACAAAAAGTGGTTAAATTACAGCAATTAGTGGAAAGAACAGAAAGCTCTGAGTCGACAATTCGTCGTGATTTAGCACAATTGGAAAAACAAAGGTTATTAAAAAGAGTTCATGGTGGTGCCTCCGTTTTAACAGGAAAAGGACAGGAGCCCACGATGATTGAAAAATCATCCAAAAACATTCAAATAAAACAACAAATTGCCAAGTATGCGGCTAGTATTGTTGAACAAGGGGATTGCGTTTATTTAGATGCAGGAAGTACAACATTTGAAATGATTCCATTTTTAATAAACAAAGATGTTACTGTCGTAACGAATGGACTTATGCATATTGAAGCTTTAGTTGAAAATAATATTTGTGCGTATTTATTAGGCGGGATGATGAAGAGTAGGACGAAAGCTTTAATTGGTGCTATGGCACAGGAAAGTATGCAGAAGTATCGTTTTGATAAATGTTTTTTAGGAGCTAATGGTGTACATGAACAGTTAGGGTATACAACGCCAGATCCAGAAGAAGCACTCTTGAAACAAATGGCATTAACATTAGCGAACGAAGGGTATTTCTTAATTGATGAAAGTAAATTTTCAGAAGTTGCGTTTGCGAAAATTGCAAATGTTGAAGATGCAAGCATTATTACAAACCATTTAGAAATTGATTTAGAAAAATATAAAAGACAAACCAATGTAATTGAGGCTGATAAACAATGATCTATACAGTTACTTTAAACCCATCTATTGATTATGTAGTACAAGTTACTTCTTTCGATTTAGGAACAGTAAACCGAGCAGAGAAAGATATGAAGTTTCCTGGAGGAAAAGGGATTAATGTTTCTCGTGTTCTTCATCGTTTAGGTGTTGAAAATGTAGCGCTTGGATTTACGGGTGGATTTACTGGTCAATTTATTAAAGATGTATTGCATGGTGAAGGTGTAACAACGAACTTCGTCCAAGTAGATGGAGATTCTCGAATTAATGTGAAAATAAAAGGGCAAGAAGAAACAGAGTTAAATGGACAAGGTCCTATTGTGACAAATGAGCAATTTGAACAATTGATGAAAAAAATCGAAAGTATGCAATCTGGAGATTGTGTTGTACTAGCTGGAAGTGTACCTTCTTCTATTCCAACTACCTTTTATGAATCAATCGCAGCGTTTGGAGCCGAAAAAGGTATTCGTGTAGTAGTAGATGCAAGTGGAAGTGCACTGCAGTATGTAACTAAAAATAAGCCATTTTTAATAAAGCCAAATCATCATGAACTTGGTGAGTTATTCGGAGTGGAGCTTTCAACAGTAGAAGCCATTTTACCGTATGGAAGAAAATTAATCGAACAAGGTGTAGAGCACGTTATAGTATCAATGGCAGGAGATGGAGCTTTATTATTTACGGCAGAAGGTATATATGAAGCAACTGTTCCAAAAGGTGTTGTAATTAATTCAGTTGGGGCAGGAGATTCCCTTGTTGCAGGATTTGTAGGTAAATATGAACAGACAAAAGATATTGAAAAAGCATTTCAATATGGTGTTGCAACGGGGAGTGCAACAGCATTTTCGGCAGATTTATGTACAAAGGAAAAAGTAGAAGAATTATTGTCGCAAGTAATTGTAGCTAAGCGATAGGGGGAAGCAACATATGAAAATTACAGAACTATTAAAAAGGGATACAGTCATTATGAATATGACAGCTTCAAATAAAGAAGCTGTCATAGATGAATTAGTTGAGAAATTAAATGGTGCTAATCGTTTAAATAATAAAGCTGAATTTAAAGAAGCTATTCTAAAGCGGGAGTCACAAAGTACAACAGGAATTGGTGAAGGTATTGCTATACCTCATGCGAAGACGAAAGCTGTTAAGCAACCAGCAATTTGTTTTGGTAGAAGTGTAAGCGGTATCAACTATGAATCGCTTGACGGACAGCCTGCACATTTATTCTTTATGATTGCTGCAAGTGAAGGGGCGAATAATACTCATTTAGAAACGTTGTCGCGTCTATCTACATTATTAATGGATGAAGGTTTTCGTAAACAATTATTAGAAGCAAAGGATGAAGAGGAACTTCTTCGTTTATTTGATGAAAAAGAGAATGAAAAAGAAGAAGAAGTTGAAGTAGCAAAGCCAGAAGGGAATGAACCGTACGTATTAGCTGTTACAGCTTGTCCAACTGGTATCGCTCACACATATATGGCTGCGGATAGTTTAAAAGCAAAAGCAGCAGAGTTAGGTATAGCCATTAAAGTTGAAACGAACGGATCAACAGGTATAAAGAATGGTTTAACGAAAGAGGATATTGAACGTGCAACAGCGATTATCGTTGCGGCAGATAAACAAGTAGAAATGAACCGTTTTGCTGGAAAACATGTCATTCAAGTGCCGGTCGCTGATGGCATTAGAAAAACTGAAATCCTTCTTAATCGAGCTGTAAAACAAGATGCACCAATCTTTAAGGGTGTAAAAAAGGATGGGAAGGCAGAAAGTGTAGAGAGAGAAAAAGGGCTGGGAATTTATAAGCATTTAATGAGCGGTGTAAGTAATATGCTTCCATTCGTTGTTGGTGGCGGGATTTTAATCGCGCTAGCGTTTATGTTCGGTGGAATTAAGGCAAAAGGTCCTATTGCTGAAATATTAATGGCTATTGGCGGTGGAGAAACAGGTGCGTTTTTATTCCTTGTACCAATTTTAGCTGGATTTATCGCAAGCTCTATTGCTGATCGTCCTGGTTTTATGCCTGGTGTTGTTGGTGGATTTTTAGCAGCACAAGCGAATGCTGGATTTTTAGGTGGATTAATTGCTGGTTTCTTAGCTGGATATGTTGTTTTAGGATTGAAAAGATTATTTTCAGGATTACCAGTACAGTTAGAAGGAATTAAACCTGTTTTGTTATATCCAGTCTTTGGATTGTTGATTACAGGAGTTGTTATGCAAAAAGTAGTAAACCCGCCTGTAGTAGCATTAAATGAAATGTTAACAGGATGGTTAAATGGTTTGAGTGGTACAAATGCTATATTATTAGGCCTTATTTTAGGTGGTATGATGGCAATTGATATGGGTGGTCCAATTAATAAAGCGGCATTTACATTTGGTATTGCTGCCATAGAAGCACAGAATTTTGGAGTGCACTCAGCAGTGATGGCTGGTGGTATGGTACCACCACTTGCGATTGCATTAGCAACCACATTCTTTAAAACAAAATTTACAGAAGCGGAACGTAAATCTGGTTTAACAAATTATATTATGGGAGCTTCGTTTATTACAGAAGGTGCGATTCCATTTGCAGCTGCCGATCCAGTTCGAGTAATAGTAAGTTGTGTTGTTGGTTCAAGTATCGCGGGTGCCTTATCTATGTTATTCCAAATTACATTGCCGGCACCGCATGGTGGATTGTTTGTTATCGCATTAGTGAATAAACCGTTGCTATACATTTTCTCTATATTAATTGGGACGATTGTTTCAGCTATTATGATAGGTGTTTGGAAGAAGAAAGTTAAATAAAAGATAAAAAGGGACAGCTAATAGG
>NZ_JBFPJI010000085.1:0-12955 GCF_040838205.1 Bacillus sp. S4 | reverse complement strand
TTGTTTTATTGTACTTGAAGTGAAATGGAAATACTACTATACATTGTTTTTGCATAAAAATTCGATTGTGTATATTGTTTTTCCAGTAAAATTAAGATTTTTAAGTTTTAAAAATTTTATAAATATTTAATTGACTCTATAAATATACAATATTATAATCATACTTAACTTAAAGAATCGATATGAGGAGGAGCTTATGAAAGTCGCAATTATTGGAGCAACTGGATATGGAGGAATTGAGTTAATTCGGTTATTAGAGCAACATCCGTATTTTTCGATAGCATCTCTCCATTCTTTTTCGCAAGTTGGCGAGTGTATAACAAATGTATACCCGCATTTTCGAAATGTTCTCGTACATACATTACAAGAAATTGATGTAAAGGCAATGGAGAAGGAAGCGAAAATCGTATTTTTAGCGACCCCGGCAGGAGTATCGGCAGAGTTAACTCCAAAATTATTAGCAGTAGGTTTAAAGGTAATTGACCTATCTGGAGACTATCGTATGATCGATCCTTCGTCATATGAACTGTGGTATAAAAGGCCAGCTGCACAAGAAGAAATTCTTAAGAAAGCAGTTTATGGGTTAAGCGAATGGAAAAGGTCCGAGATTCAAAATGCAGATTTAATTGCAAACCCAGGATGTTTTGCGACAGCTGCATTATTAGCGATAGCGCCGTTAGTACGTAGCGGAATGATTGAAGAAGATTCGATTATCATTGATGCAAAGTCAGGTGTATCTGGAGCAGGCAAAACTCCAACAACAATGACTCATTTTCCAGAGCTATATGATAACCTTCACATTTATAAAGTAAATCAGCATCAGCACGTTCCTGAGATTGAGCAAATGCTTTTAGAGTGGAATGATAAAGCGAAGCCAATCACATTTAATGCACATTTAATACCGATATCAAGAGGGATTATGGTTACACTCTATGCGAAAGTAAAACAAGAAATCAAAATGCAGCAACTTCAAACGTTGTATGAAGAAACGTATCACAATTCAGCTTTCGTTCGAATTCGTTCTCAAGGAGAGTTTCCGAGTCCGAAAGAAGTAAGAGGCTCAAATTATTGTGATATTGGGATGGCTTACGATGAAAGAACAGAAAGAATTACAGTAGTTTCTGTGATAGACAATATGATGAAAGGCGCAGCAGGGCAAGCAGTTCAAAATGCAAATTTATTAGCGGGACTAGAAGAGACAACGGGTTTACAGCATATGCCGCTTTATCCATAAGGGGGAAATTATGATTAAAGCATCGTCTATTACAAAATTAGCAAATGGTTCAATTGTTACGCCGAAAGGCTTTTCGGCAATCGGTACTGCAAATGGTCTGAAAAAGGTGAAAAAAGATGTGGGTGCAATCGTTTGTGAGGTGCCAGCATCATGTGCCGCTGTGTATACAACAAATCAAATACAAGCAGCGCCGTTGCAAGTAACGAAGGATAGCATAGCGGCAGAAGGGAAATTACAAGCAATTGTTGTAAATAGCGGCAATGCAAATGCTTGTACGGGGATGAAAGGATTGCAAGATGCTTATGAGATGCGAACATTAGGAGCGGAACACTTTGGAGTAAAAGAAAAGTACGTTGCAGTCGCTTCAACAGGTGTAATTGGAGTACCTTTACCGATGGATATCATTCGAAAAGGAATTGAATCTCTTGTGCCAACAAAGGAAGTAAGTGAAGCTTATTCTTTTTGTGAAGCAATTTTAACGACAGACCTTATAACGAAAGAAACTTGCTATGAGATGATAATTGATGGGAAAGAAGTGAAAATTGCTGGGGTCGCAAAAGGTTCAGGGATGATCAAACCGAATATGGCAACGATGCTTAGTTTTATTACAACAGACGCCAATATAGAGCATGAAGTATTGCAAACAGCATTATCACAAATTACGAATCATACGTTTAATCAAATTACGGTGGACGGAGATACTTCTACAAATGATATGGTCATCGTTATGGCAAGTGGATTATCAGAAACGAAAACGATGAATATGGAACATGAAGACTGGGAAACTTTCTTAGTTGCTTTACAAAAGGTATGTGAAGATTTAGCGAAAAAAATTGCACAAGATGGTGAAGGTGCTACGAAGTTAATAGAAGTAAACGTGTTAGGGGCTAGAACAAATGAAGAAGCAAAGCAAATTGCAAAACAAATAGTCGGTTCAAGTCTTGTGAAAACAGCGATATATGGTGAGGATCCAAATTGGGGACGAATTATTAGTAGTATTGGACAAAGTAAAGTAACTATTAACCCAAATACAATTGATATCACTCTTCAATCTATCGCCGTATTAAAAAATAGTGAGCCTCAAATGTTTTCCGAAGAGGAAATGAAAAAGAAATTACAAGAACATGAAATAAAAATTGATGCGTGTTTACATTTAGGAGATGAAACGGGATCAGCTTGGGGCTGCGACTTAAGTTATGAATATGTGAAAATAAATGCTTGTTATCGTACATAAGGAGAGAGAAGATGAGCGATTATATTGTAGTTAAATGTGGCGGTAGCATGTTGAATCGATTAAATAGTGTGTTTTTTGATTGCATAAAGAAATTGCAAAATAAGTATAAGGTTGTTATTGTCCATGGCGGTGGCCCAGAAATTGATGCCAAGTTAGAAGACTTAAATATCAAGATAGAAAAGAAAGATGGATTAAGAGTAACGCCGAAAGAGGTTATGGATGTTGTTCAAATGGTGCTATGCGGAAGTACGAATAAAAAAATCGTAATGAATTTACAAAAACATAATTTACTTGCGGTGGGGCTTTCAGGATGTGACGGTAATTTACTTCAAGTTCAACCTGTTGGTGAAGAGATAGGATATGTAGGAGAAGTAAGTTATGTAGAAACAGCCTTATTAAAAGGGTTGATAGATATGAATTATATTCCTGTTATTGCTCCAATCGGGATAAATGGTAATGAAGTTTATAACATTAATGCAGATACTGCTGCAGCTGGAATTGCATATGCACTATCCGCAAAAGAACTCATTTTTATAACGGACGTAGATGGAGTATTACACGAAGGAAGATTGGTAAAGAAAATGGATGAATATGAAATTCTTACTTTTATAGAACAAGGTGTCATTACAGGCGGGATGATTCCGAAAGTACAGGCGGCACTTACATCGTTAAAAATGGGAGTGAAAAAGGTTAGTATCGTAAATGGTACAAAGGATTTTGCCGAGGTCACAGGAAAGTGTGTTGGAACCACGGTAACGAAAGGAGTGAGTATCATATGACAAGTCATCTTTTTCAAACGTATGGCAGGAGAACTATTGAGTTTGTAAAGGGGAATGGAACAACAGTCATTGATAAAAATGGTACGCAATACTTAGATTTTACGTCGGGGATTGGCGTATGTAACTTAGGACATTGTCATCCTACTGTTGTAAAGGCAGTAGAAAAGCAACTTAGAAACATATGGCATATATCTAATTTGTTTACGAACTCCTTACAAGAAGAGGTCGCATCGTTATTAACAGAAGATACAGCATTAGATTATGTGTTTTTTTGTAATAGCGGGGCGGAGGCAAATGAAGCGGCTTTAAAGCTAGCACGTAAGCATACTGGAAAATCTCTCGTAGTAACATGTGAACAATCTTTTCACGGGAGAACATTTGGAACGATGAGTGCAACAGGGCAAGATAAAGTGAAAGAAGGATTCGGTCCATTACTTCCGTCTTTTTTACATACACCATTTAACGATATACAAGCATTAGAGGAAGTAATGAATGAAGAAGTTGCGGCGGTAATGGTAGAAGTTGTTCAAGGAGAAGGAGGAGTAATATTAGCTGATCCATCCTTTTTGAAGGAAATTGAAAAACTATGTAATCAGTACAATGCTCTTTTTATTATAGATGAAGTACAAACTGGAATAGGCAGGGCAGGAACACTATTCGCTTATGAGCAAATGGGAATAGGTCCTGATATCGTTACCATCGCAAAGGCGCTTGGGAATGGTATTCCAGTTGGAGCGATGATTGGCCGGAAAGAACTGGGTTCTTCTTTTACTGCAGGGTCACACGGTTCAACTTTCGGTGGGAATTATATCGCTATGACTGCAGCGAAAGAAGTATTGCAATTCATTAAGGAACAATCGTTTTTTAAAGAGGTACAGGAAAAGGGCGAGTACGTATTAAAGAAATTGCAAGAAGAATTACGACACGTTGAATGTGTTCAAAATATTCGTGGTAAGGGATTTATGATTGGAATCGAATGTAAGCATGAGGTTGCAAATTTCATAGAACAATTAGAAAAAGCAGGACTTCTCGTATTACAAGCAGGGCCTAATGTTATAAGACTATTACCACCACTTATTGTAACGAATGAAGAGCTAGAACAGGCAGTATATATGATAAAAGAAGTGGTTTGTACAAAAAATGCATCAATAATATAAGGGGGAAATTTCATGTCAACTGTACAAGTACCGAAATTAAATACGAAAGATCTTTTAACGTTAGAAGAATTGACGCAAGAAGAAATCATTTCTTTAATTGAGTTCGCTATATATTTAAAAAAGAACAAGCAGGAGCCTTTATTACAAGGGAAAATATTAGGTCTCATTTTTGATAAACATTCAACTCGTACTCGCGTTTCTTTTGAAGCAGGGATGGTACAGCTCGGAGGACATGGAATGTTTTTAAGTGGAAAAGAGATGCAAATTGGCAGAGGAGAAACGGTGTCAGATACTGCGAAAGTACTATCTCATTATATTGATGGAATTATGATACGTACATTCTCGCATGCAGATGTAGAAGAGCTTGCAAAAGAGTCCAGTATCCCAGTTATTAACGGTTTAACTGATGATCATCACCCTTGCCAAGCGTTGGCAGATTTAATGACGATATATGAAGAAGTTCATACGTTTAAAGGAATTAAATTAGCTTACGTAGGTGATGGGAATAATGTATGTCATTCACTATTGCTAGCAAGTGCAAAAGTCGGAATGAATATGACTGTTGCGACTCCCGTAGGGTATGAACCGAATGAAGAAATTGTTAAAAAAGCGTTAGCGATTGCAGATGAAACAGGGGCTGAAATTGAGATTTTGCATAATCCTGAATTAGCGGTAAGTGGAGCGGATTTTATTTATACTGACGTTTGGATGAGTATGGGCCAAGAAGGAGAAGCAGAGAAATATACTTTATTCCAGCCTTTCCAAGTAAATAAAGAGCTTGTTATACATGCAAAGCAAACATATCGTTTCCTGCACTGTTTGCCTGCTCATCGTGAAGAAGAAGTAACTGGAGAGATTATAGATGGGCCACAGTCTATCGTTTTTGAGCAAGCTGGTAATCGACTGCATGCGCAAAAAGCTTTATTAGTGAGTTTGTTTAAAAATATAGAGGAGCCTTCCTAAAAGGAAGGTTTTTTTATGCTGAAATGTCTGATGTATATTTAGTTAATTATCTCTATATCATTTATAATAAAAAGAGAAAACTAATTTTATCCCGCATTAACGGGCAGTAAAACTCCCACCTCAAAATTCGGCTGGAGCAAAGAAGTTAGGTGGGAGATCAACTGCCCGTAAACGCCCGATTGGTTCAACTAATAATCAGTGGGGGATGAACAAAACCCCCACTGATTATAGTTTCACTTTATTTTTCATATCATGTAAGGACATACTAGATAAAAAAATATAGTTAAAGAGATGATGAATTTGAAAACAACTAAGAAAACATATTCGTTTTTTCAGCGAATGTGGAGAATATTAAAGTTTCAATATTTTAAGTTGCTTCGATCGCCAGAAGGAGCAAAGAAAGTGTCGTTAGGTTTTGCTATTGGATTTGGTTTAGAAATGTTGGTGATTTATACGGCATCGCTCGTATATTTAATATTTTATCCAATTGTCAGGTTAGCAAAGGGATCTTTTCCAGCCGCAGTCATTGGTAATATTATTGGGAAAATATCGTTTCTCCCAGTATTTTTATTTCCGTTTGCTTATGCATTAGGGAAAATGATTTATCCATTTGATGTACAGAAAATACATCATGAACCATTTACGATATCAAATTTGTTTTCGAGCCATATTTTTACGATGTTAAAGAGCTTATTACAGAGTGAAGTATATGTATTAATTGGTATGACGATAATAGGAATTGTGTTTGGGGTAATTTCATATTTCGTAGTGCATTATTTATATGAAAAGAATCGTAAGTTACGTTTGAAGAAAAGAAAGAAACAAGTGAGAGAACCACTTGTACAAATATAAAGAATGTCACATTCATTTTCTCCTTTGAATATGTTTAAGAAAAAGGGGGAGAGAATGAATGTATTATTACTACGTACCTCAAGTATATCCGTATACAAATTATTATGCTGTAAATGATATGAGGCAGCAATTCGGAGTGTATCCACAGCAACAAATACAGCAAATGCAACAGCCTCAGCAGCAACCTGTTCAAGAACAAAAGCCGTATTTAATGACATGGCCATATTCAAATGTATACTATGGTAATTATTACGAATCATAAAGCTGCTTCTATTTAGAAGCAGCTTTATGCGTTTGTTTTCAAAATTAAATTTTGAATGGTTTTAAGAGAATGAATGAGCTTTTCACGCTCTTCCTCAGATAATGTTTGAAAATTTTCTTTTAGTTTGTCTAAAATGAATTGCTGATACTGATTTACTAGCAATTTCCCTTCAGTTGTTAGGGAAATTAAAATGACCCGTCGATCTTTTTCGCTATAATGACGCTCTATTAGTTCTTCTTGAATAAGTTTGTTTAATAGAGGGGTCATGTTAGGCCGTGAAATCGCTAGCCGCTTGCCAATTTCTGAAACTGCTAATGTACCATTTTCATGCAAAAGCAGTAACACTTGCGTATGTGATGGCGGCATATGTCTTTGAGAAGAAAACTCTCCAGGAAGCATAAATTTGCGATAAAAAAGAGGCACTAGCGAAAGAAGATGATCAACAATACGTTCCCACTCGCGTGATTCCATATAACGGCCCCCTTCCACTATCATTGTAACAAAAAAGACAAGGTATAAAAATAGAATTGTTTCATGGTAGCCTTAATATTTGTAGGATAACACTTGCTTTGTAAATGTATTGGCAATAATCGTATAACCGTTATCATTTGGGTGTACTTGGTCAAATAGTAACTCTTTTTTATCATTCGATATTAATTTGCGAATTGGTAAAACGATCGACGGTTGATGTGCTTTTGAAATAGAATAAATAGAATCATTCCAACCGTCTAAAAACATATCTGCATAACTTGCGATGGAGTCATCTAGTTGTAAAGGGTTATAGAGTTCAGAGAGAATGAGTAAAGCATTCGGATTTTGATCTCGAACGGTCTTTACAATATTTTTTACATCCGTTTCAAAACGGGCTTTTTCTTTATTTAACATTTTAATACCATCTATAACACCTACATCACGATTTAAGCGGAATAAATTATTTCCTCCAATACTAATAGTAATGATATTTGCTTCCCTAATTTTTTGTTGAACTTCTTCTGACTGGACTTTCTTAACGAGACGATCTGTAGTGAGACCATTTACACCGAGGTTTTCTACCGTAATTGGTTTATGAATTTGTCCTTCTAATTGTCTAGAAGCTAATTCGGCAAATCCCCCTTGTGTAGAGCCATATCCTTTTGCAAGTGAATCACCTAATACGAGGTGATAAAAAGAGTCACTCGTTTGCTTATCAATCCAACCCGGAGCAGATGTTTTTTCTGCTTTTCCTTCAGTTTCTTTTTGTTCTATTTCATCGTTCCTTTCAAAATTAGAACAAGAAATGATTAGAAGGAGGAGACAAACAATTGTTAAGATGACTTTTTTCATAAATTCATCCTCCTTGTAATTGGTAATTGTATCATATTCAGCAGTATAAGCAATGTAAGGGCATAGTATATATTTATGAAAAATTCACAATAACTTTACAGAAAATTTGTAGAAGTATGTCAAAAAATATTGACGGTATGAAAGAACTTTAGATATGATAATGTCAGATAAGGTGAAAATCATCGCTCTAATAGAAGAAAAAGGTATGTGATTAGGGACTGATAGAGATTCATTTCATTATTTTGGGGTAATTGTATAAGGGGGATTTTTTGTGAAAAAGTCAAAAAAAATGCTAGCTGGAGCAACACTTGCAATTGGCGTTATAGCACCGCAAGTGCTGCCAACAACAGTTCATGCGGAGGAACAATCTGGGGAGAGTACAGTTAACTTACGAATTTTAGAAACATCGGATATTCATGTTAACTTAATGAATTACGATTATTATCAAACGAAAACAGATAATAAAGTAGGTCTCGTGCAAACGGCAACGCTTGTTAATAAAGCGCGTGAAGAGGCGAAGAACTCTGTCCTATTTGATGATGGGGATGCATTACAAGGAACGCCGCTTGGGGATTATGTGGCGAATAAAATCAATGATCCGAAGAATCCTGTTGATCCTAGTTATGTACATCCATTATATCGTTTAATGAATTTAATGAAGTATGACGTCATCTCTCTTGGAAATCATGAATTTAACTATGGTTTAGACTATTTAAACAAAGTGATTAGTAAAACGGCATTCCCGGTTATTAACTCGAATGTTTATAAAGATGATCATGATAATATTGAAGAGAATGACCAAAATTACTTTAAACCATATCATATTATTGAAAAAGAAGTAGAAGATGAATCAGGTCAAAAACAAAAGGTGAAAATTGGTGTAATGGGATTTGTTCCACCTCAAGTTATGAACTGGGATAAAGCAAATTTAGAAGGAAAAGTAAAAGCGAAAGATATTGTTGAAACAGCGAAGAAAATGGTTCCAAAAATGAAAGCAGAAGGTGCAGACGTTATCGTTGCACTAGCACATTCAGGTGTTGATAAGAGTGGATACAACGTTGGAATGGAAAACGCATCGTTTTATTTAACTAAAGTTCCTGATGTTGATGCAGTATTAATGGGACATTCACATACTGAAGTGAAGGATGTATTTAATGGTGTTCCAGTTGTAATGCCTGGTGTTTTTGGTAGTAACTTAGGTATTATTGATATGCAATTGAAAAAGGTAAACGGAAAATGGGAAGTACAAAAAGATCAGTCTAAGCCACAACTTCGTCCGATTGCTGATAGTAAAGGTAACCCATTAGTACAATCTGATGAAAAACTAGTTAATGAAATTAAAGATGATCATAAAGCGACAATCGATTATGTAAATACAGCTGTAGGTAAAACGACAGCGCCAATTAATAGTTATTTCTCATTAGTACAAGATGATCCGTCTGTACAACTTGTGACAAATGCCCAAAAATGGTATGTCGAAAAGCTATTTGCTGAAAATGGACAATATAGTAAATATAAAGGAATTCCAGTTTTATCTGCAGGAGCACCATTTAAAGCAGGTGGCCGAAACGGTGCTACATATTATACGGATATTCCAGCAGGGACGTTAGCAATTAAAAACGTAGCGGATTTATATGTATATCCAAATACATTATATGCTGTAAAAGTAAGCGGGGCACAAGTGAAAGAATGGCTTGAAATGTCTGCTGGTCAATTTAATCAAATTGATTCAAAGAAAACAGAAGAACAGCCACTAGTAAATATAGGTTATCCTACATATAATTTTGATGTTTTAGATGGCTTAAAATACGAAATTGACGTAACGCAACCAGCGAAATACGATAAAGATGGCAAAGTTGTAAATGAAAATACGAATCGTATTGTAAATATGACGTATGAAGGTAAGCCTGTAGCTGACAATCAAGAGTTCATTGTAGCTACAAATAACTATCGCGGAAGTAGCCAAACGTTCCCTGGTGTAAGTAAAGGCGAAGTTGTATACCAATCGCAAGATGAAACACGTCAGATTATTGTGAAGTACATGCAAGAAACACCAGTTATTAATCCAGCAGCAGATCAAAATTGGGCGTTTAAACCGATTATTGCAGATAAATTAAATACAACATTTGACTCTTCACCAAATGCACAAAAGCATATAAAGAAAGATGGAAAAATATCATATGTTGGACCATCTGAAAATGAATTCGCTAAATATGCAATTGATATAACGAAGAAGAACGACGGTGATAAGGAAACTGGTGGAGAGAATCCAACGACACCGCCAACAGGTGATGGCAATAATGGAGAGAATCCAACGACACCACCAACAGGTGATGGCAATAATGGGGAGAATCCAACGGCACCGCCAACAGATGAAGGTAATAATGGAAATGAACCAAAACAAGATGGAAACAACGCAGGATCTGGACAAACTACAACGGATAATCAAAATACAAAAGAAACAACAACTGTAAGTGAAAATAAAGAGGAACGTGATTTACCGAAAACAGGTGCGAGTATTGCTTCTACAATTGGAGCTGGTCTGGCGTTTGTTGGAGCGGGATTACTTATGTTATTTAGAAGAAAGAAAGCAAATAAATAGATAGTAAAGTGTTGTATGAAAAAAAGGATTACCGATTACGGTAATCCTTTTTTTATTCTATATTATGAAACTGGTACTGCTTTTTCTTTCTTCCATGAAAGACCAAATCCAGTGAAACCAACAATAATTGTTAAGACTGGGCAAGCTAAACAGAAGATTGCGTATGGAACATAATCGAATGTTGGAACGCTAAGGACGTTTGTTAAGAATACGCCGCTTACACCCCATGGTACGAGCGGATTAATTACTGTACCAGCATCTTCTAATACTCGTGATAAATTACGACGTTCTAAACCGACTTCATCGTATTTGTTAGCGAATGCTTGTCCTGTTAAAACGATTGATAAGTATTGTTCACCAAGTAAGAAGTTTACACCAATTGCAGTGAAAGCGGTAGAGACGATTAAGCGTGTACTATTTTTTACGAAGCTAGAGATGATATTCATCAGCTGCGTGATAATGCCCATTCCTTGTAGTAAACCACCCATACAAAGAGCTAGGAAAATAAGAGCAATTGACATCATCATACTTTGTAAACCACCGCGAGATAATAAGCTATCAATATCTTTTATACCAGTTTTAGAAACGTAACCATCTTGCATAATTTTCATTAAATCAGCTAAAGAAGTACTAGGGTTAAAAATAAAGAGAATGATGATCCCTACTACGATTCCTGCAAGTAATGTTGGAACTGCGGGTACTTTCTTAAATGCGAATAGGAACAGTAATAAAATCGGAATAAGTGTAACGATAGAAATCGTTGCATTTTTTTCTAACGTACTAATAAAGTTTGTGAAATCAACGTCTCCTCTAGTGCCGCTTCCTAAAATGAAAAATGCGATAAAAGCAATAATGAAAGCAGGGACTGTTGTCCAAAGCATGTTGCGAATATGTTCAAATAAATCTACACCAGTTACAGCTGGAGCTAAGTTTGTTGTATCAGATAAAGGAGACATTTTATCCCCAAAGAATGCACCAGAAATAATTGCACCAGCAATAAGAGCTGGATCGTATCCGAGAGCACTACCCATTCCCATAAAGGCAAGCCCTACTGTTGCTGCAGTTGTAAATGCACTACCGATACTTGTTCCAACAATTGCACAAACAACAAAAACAGTAGGAACGAAAATTTTTGGAGATACAAGTTGGAATCCGTATACCATTAAAGTTGGAATTGTTCCAGCTGCGATCCAAACACTAATTAATACTCCTACAAGTAAGAAAATAAAAATAGATGGAATACCAGCTGAAATACTACTTATCATCCCTTCTTCCATAGTAGACCAAGAGATTTTTTTCATAAATCCAAACGCTAATAAAATAACGATGCCGAATAAAATTGGGATATGTGGTGAAACTTCTAATTGAATAACACTAAAGCCAATACAGAAAAAGATAAAAAATGTTAAAAGAATAGATTCAATTTTTGAAATCATTGTTTTCCCCTCCTAATTAATCTAAAATAGCTCTTTTTTATATAAAATTCGCCAATACTGTATATCCCCTTTTAAAATTTATAATTTTTCGACAAATTATCGGTAATTGTTTTTCATCATAAAGTTTAAATAATCGGGATTTATCAAGCTTTGTATCTCTCCTATCTCAAATTTTTAGGATAATCGCTCAATAAAGATTGGAATAAAAAAACGCCCCTGCATATAATTATGCAGGGACGAAGAAATCGCGGTACCACCCTAGCTTGTGAAAGGAATGTATCACAAAATAAAGGGCCATATGATATGCGCTAATAAAATAAAAACGCCCCTGCAATATATGCAGGGACGAAAAATTCGCGGTACCACCCTAAATTGTGAAACAGTGTCGTTTCACCACTCTTTAGACATAACGGTCTAAACCGTCTTTCACTACTCCTCACGTTTCGTAAAAGAAGCTCCAGGGGGTAATTCATAAATCGCTCTGTACTGGTTCGCACCGACCACCAGCTCTCTGAAATCAGAAAACGAAGTACTACTAAATCCTATCAACGCCGATTCATATGATGTTAGTTAAATTTTTATCATATATTCATCATACATGTCAATAAAAATATTCGATATTTTTTTAGGGGAATAAAGGAAAAATGTTTTTAATGCTGTAAAAATGTGCGTTATAATGAATTTGAAAGGGGAGGAAAGAGTGAAGAAAAAAATAATTCTTTTTACCACCTTACTAGTCGTTGGCGGAAGTGCTGGAATTTACACAGCTTTTGCAGCTGAATCAGAGCAGTCGAAACAAAAGCAAATACAGCAGTCAGAAGTGAAGAAATCGATGGAAAAATCAGCTGCAAAACTAGGAGTTTCTACTGAAGGGAAAACAAAAGAAGAGATTACGAAAGAAGTAGATACCGCTAGGTTTGAGCAGCGCCATGATTTATTAATTGAGCATGCTAAGCAACTTGGAATTGATACAGAAGGAAAAAAAGAGGAAGAGATTATTTTAGAAATTGGAAAGATACAACATGGAAAGTAGAACAACTTATCGTATGATAAGTTGTTCTTTTTTAAGAACTATTTGATTTAAAAATAATTGACAGTCATTTGGTTTTAATG
>NZ_JBFPJI010000084.1:0-13024 GCF_040838205.1 Bacillus sp. S4 | reverse complement strand
ATACGAAATGGATATGGAATTTGTAGTTCAACTTATTAAACAAGGAACATTGATTTGTAAACAACTTGAAGGAGTAGGACTTATTTCTATGTCGGAAAAAGACTGGGAAATATTCCATCAAGCGGCGAAAGTATTTAATATAGGGAAGTACATTGATGAAGAAGCGAGCCGCTTACATACGTTTTATTTACTAGCGAATAAAACAATTGATGGCATGATGCATAAAGATCGAGTTAGATTAGCGCTTATTGCTTCGTACAAATCAAAAATGTTATTTAAACAACATTTAGCCCCATTTGAAGGGTGGTTTGATAAAAGTGAACAAAAAAAAATCCGGTTATTAGGAGCTGTTTTGCAATTTTCAGCCGCTTTAAATGTGAGACAAAGAGCGCTTGTTGAAACGATATCTATAACAGAAAGTAAAGAAGGATTAACATTTAGAATTGTATGTGAGCAATCGGCATTAGCGGAAAAAGTGCAAGCTGAAAAACAAAAAAAGCAGCTAGAAAGAGTATTGAAAACGAATATTAACTTATTATTCGAATCAGAATGTTAAGTTGTACGGATGTCTTTACGAAAAATTAACACTTTGGAATATTATAATTTGATAAAATAAAAGTAACTAAATTATAGTGAAAAAGTTTCAAAGGGAAGTGTGAAGAGAATGGAATTGCTAAAGGGGAATTTAGTAAATTTAAATGATACAGCGTATTATAATAACCGCGAGTTGAGCTGGTTAGCTTTTAATGAACGTGTACTACAAGAAGCGCAAGATGAAAATAATCCACTTTTAGAAAGATTAAAGTTTATTAGTATTTTCAGTTCAAATTTAGATGAATTTTTTATGGTGCGCGTAGCAGGTTTGAAAGATCAAGTAAGTGCTGGATTTAATCAGCCAGAAAATAAAGCAGGTTTAACACCGAAGAAACAATTAAATAAGATTGCGATAAAAGCTCATGACTTAATGACTGTACAGTATGATACGTTTAAAGGTTACGTATTGCCAGCGCTTGAACTAGAGGGGATTGAGCGTCTAACATTCCATGATTTGACGAAAGAGCAGAGGGAATTTATCGAAGAGTATTTTGATGAACAAATCTTTCCAGTGTTAACTCCTGTAGCTATTGATGCGTATCGTCCATTTCCTATGTTATTAAATAAAAGCTTGAATTTAGCTACTATTTTATACGATGAGAAGCAGGCAGAGGAAGAAAATCGCACGAAGTTAGGAATTGTCCAAGTGCCTTCTTTACTGGAGCGTTTCATATTTTTACCGAGTGAAGGGCAAAAACATAAATTTATTTTATTAGAAGATGTAATTAGTGGTTTTACTCATAAATTATTCACAGGATATAACGTATCACCTGTTACTCGTTTCCGTATTACACGTAATGCGGATTTAACAATCCATGAAGAAGGTGCACGCGATTTATTAAAAGTAATTGAAAAAGAATTGAAAAAGCGTAAGTGGGGAGCTGCCGTTCGTTTAGAAGTTGGTAAAGAACACATTGATGAAAGAGTGTTAGCGTTATTGTATGAGGTGTTGGAAGTAAAAGATGAAGATGTGTACATGATGGATGGACCGTTAGATTTAACATGTTTATTCTCCTTATATAAAAAATTAGCGCCTTTATATGAACATCTAGTATATCCGGCTCTTATTCCTCAACCTCCTCAAGATTTAGGTGATGAGGAAGATGTATTTGAAAAAGCGATAGAACATGATATTTTATTACACCATCCCTTTGAGTCGTTTCAGCCAGTCGTTGATTTTGTCCGTGATGCGGCAGATGACTCGAATGTACTTGCAATCAAACAAACATTATATCGTGTAAGTGGAGATTCTCCAATAATTCAGGCGTTGAAGGTAGCAGCTGAAAAAGGAAAACAAGTGACGGTATTGGTTGAGTTAAAGGCGAGGTTTGATGAAGAGAATAATGTTAATTGGGCTAAAGAATTGGAACAGGCCGGATGTCACGTTATTTACGGAGTAAGTCACTTGAAAACGCATAGTAAAATTACGTTAGTTGTAAGAAGAAGAAACGGAAAAATTGAAAGGTTTGTACATCTTGGAACCGGAAATTATAATGATGCAACAGCGAAGTTGTATACCGATTTTGGATATATTACATCGCGAAAAGACTTTGGTGTAGATGCAACAAATTTCTTTAATTATTTGAGTGGTTATACAAAAAAACCGCATTTTCATCATTTATCTGTTGCCCCGTTTGATATAAGAGAGCAGTTTATGGAGTTAATAGATGAGGAAATTCGTTACCATAGACAATATGGAAATGGATATATTATCGCTAAGATGAATTCGTTAACAGATAAACCGTTAATAAAAAAAATGTATGAAGCATCGCAAGCTGGGGTAAGGATAGAGCTCATCGTTAGAGGGACATGTTGTTTAAGACCTGGTATTCCAAATGTAAGTGAAAATATTCGTGTAGTTAGTGTTGTGGGAAGATATTTAGAACATAGCCGTATTTATTATTTCCATCATAATGGAGATGAAAAAATATATTTATCTTCAGCTGATTTGATGACGCGAAATATGGAAAAACGAGTAGAAATATCCTTCCCGATTTTAGATATTGAAATGAAAGCGAGAATAAAGGCAATTTTACAGCTAATTTTAGCCGATAATGTGAAAACACGTGAACAAAATAAAGATGGTGACTATTATTATATAATTAATAGTAGTATAGAAGAAATTGATAGCCAAGTGAATTTATTTAAGATGGCGTACCAAAATACAGATGCTGAATAATAGAGAAAAAGTAAAAACCTCTTAATCGAAATTAAGAGGTTTTTATTTTTTTCTCTACTCATTCTTCCATAAATGGAAGAATGAGTAGAGAGAATAGTTTTTTATTATAGGCGTGTGATAAATCGGTTCGTTGATAGAAAAACATTAGAAGAATCGTTGTTTTAAATTAATAATAGTATGGTTGTTGACAAGGCCCTCCGTAACAAGGAAAGGGTGCTGGTGGTGGGAAAGGCGGTGGATATGGCGGATAAAACGGTCTAGGGCCGAAAGCTAATGCTCCACCGAGTAACCCTCCAGCAATTCCAGCTAGAAATGGAACACCGAAAAATGGAAAGAAGCGTGAGTCGCCTGCTGGGCCAATAGATGCTGAACGAACTGGGATTGGTTGATAATATGGATACATGAACAAACCTCCTTTACTGGACTCATTTTTATCATATGGTGGACCAAGTGTGGATGAGCGCGTACAAGAAAGGATATGTAAGAAAATAGGCGAATTGTTACGAATGTTGTAGGATGAAGAGTGTAATTTCAGGTTTTGACATAAAGCGGAATGGGACACGTGTTCTTCCAATACCTCGATTGACATAAAGAGTCAAACCTTGAATGTTATAGAAACCCTCAATATATTCTTTTGCAAGCGACGGGGTAATAATAGCACCTAAAAAAGGAATTTGTACTTGTCCGCCATGGCTATGACCAGAAAGTTGAAGATTGATTGGATAGGTAGCGATTTGTGGCGCGATATCTGGTTCGTGAACGAGAACAATTGTATAAATGTTTTGTTTTGCATGTTGTAAAGTTTCCGCTATTTTTGGTTTACCTAGTAGCATATCATCGAGCCCGAAAATAGAAATTTCACTATTATCCAGTAAACGAATTCGTTTTTCGCTATTTTGCAAAAGTTCAAATCCAGATTCGCGCATGATGTGATCATAGTATTCAGTTCCATATCCACCATGGTCGTGGTTACCATAAATAGAAAATTTACCGAAGGGTGCCTGTATATTCTTTAAAATGGATGCAACAAAAGGAGCCTCGGTATATGTTTGGTAATTATCAATGAGATCACCAGTAAAAAGGACAATATCTGGCTTTTCAGCATTAATCTTGGAAACGATTTGAGATAAATGTTGGAGAGAGAAATAGTATCCTAGATGTAAATCGCTAAATTGAAGGATTTTCATACCATGAAAACCTTTTGGTATGAGCTGTGATTTAAGTGTGTGTTGCGTAAAAGAAAGCAAATAGGGCTCTATATATTTAGCATAATAATAGCCGATACTAGCGGTTATAAATGAATATAGACAAGTGCGTATTCCAGATTTTAAAAAATTTCTTCTTGTAATTTTCTTCATATATAGGTTACTCGAATCTCCCTTCAGTTTTTTGGAAATATATTTTAAACACTAAAAAAGTAGTATAGATTACGAAAAAATGAACGAAAAGAAACCCCTTTACGTTAAAATATCAGAAAAATTGAAAAATATAAAGATTTCTATCAAATAAAGTGATAAAATGAATGTGTATTCATTTTTTGGAGGGGATGTATGTGAAAGAGAAGGTAGTTATTATAACAGGTGGATCAAGTGGAATGGGAAAAGGGATGGCGACTCGTTTTGCGAAAGAAGGGGCACGAGTTGTTATTACAGGGCGTACAAAAGAAAAGCTAGAAGAAGCAAAGTTAGAAATTGAACAGTTTCCAGGGCAAGTATTATCTGTACAAATGGATGTACGAAATACTGATGATATTCAAAAAATGATTGAACATATTGATGAGAAGTTTGGACGAATTGATATTTTAATAAATAATGCAGCCGGAAACTTTATTTGTCCAGCAGAGGACTTATCTGTTAATGGCTGGAATTCGGTAATTAATATTGTATTAAATGGTACATTTTATTGCAGTCAGGCTGTTGGTAAATATTGGATTGAAAAAGGTATAAAAGGAAATATTATTAACATGGTGGCAACATATGCATGGGATGCAGGCCCAGGGGTTATCCATTCGGCAGCAGCTAAAGCTGGTGTATTAGCAATGACAAAAACTCTTGCTGTTGAGTGGGGACGTAAATATGGGATACGAGTTAACGCTATCGCACCAGGACCAATTGAACGTACAGGTGGTGCCGATAAATTATGGATTTCAGAAGAAATGGCTAAGCGTACAATACAAAGTGTCCCGCTTGGTAGGCTGGGGACACCAGAAGAAATTGCGGGTCTAGCTTATTATTTATGTTCAGATGAAGCTGCATACATAAATGGAACTTGTATGACAATGGATGGTGGCCAGCATTTGCACCAATATCCATTTTAAAAGGGATGGAAAATGAATGATTTATTATTTTTTCTTTGGTAAAATGTGACGAAGTTGTGACATGTGAGAGAAATGTGTTTACAAAGGGGAATATATACGTTATATTTAAGACCTCTTTTTTCTTCATAGTAGAATTGCTAATTCCCCTTAGCATTTTACCCCTCTAATCCCTTCAGGAAAACTGAAGGGATTTTTTATTATTTTTCCGTAAATATCGTGTTATAATTTTTGAAAAGTAAAGGGAGGGAAGCACGTTGATAGATGCGTTAGATGTAATGAGTAACTTGGATAAAGTCCTTCCTTATTATCAAGCTATTTTTAGTGCTGATGAGCATACAGTAATTGGATATGAAGTTGTAGGACGTATTCAAACAGAAGAGGGCATACAAAGTTTAGCATCTTTCTTCCATGATGATTCTATTCCGAGTGAGTTCCAACTTGAAGCGGATAACATCATTGTAGAAAAAGCGTTAAATAGGTATTTAGAAACGGATCAAAAATTATTATTATTTATACATCGGAATGCTAATGTATTAATGAATGATGAAGATGAAAGTTTACTTCAACTTTTGCTGATGTATGAAGAACAAGGTTTGAACTTACAACGCATTGTTCTAGAAATAACAGAACATGAATGTAAAGAAGATATAGAACAATTTAATCATTTACTGATGTATTATCGTACATATGGTATTCAAATTTCGATTAATAAAGTCGGAACGGGTACAAGTAATTTAGAGCGTATTAGCGTGTTAGCACCGGATATTTTAAAAGTAGATTTAACAAATTTAAGGCAAACTGCACTTTTACAATCTTATCAAGATATTTTATATTCCTTATCTTTACTTGCTAGAAGAATTGGTGCGACATTGTTATATGAAGAAATTGATGCTTTTTATCAACTACAATATGCTTGGAAAAACGGCGGTAGATATTATCAAGGTAATTATTTGAAAGAATGTTTACCTGATTTTATTGAAACGAATGTTTTAAAAGAGCGACTTGGTAATGAATGTCATCAATTTATTCTGCATGAGAAGAAGAAGTTGCAAAAAATTTATAATTTAACAGAGATGTTACGTGATCGAATTGGTGATGTTCTGTCAAAACAAAAAAAGAATGAAGATATAAATGATTGGTTATTACAATTTAGCCAAAGCATATCACAATATAGTTTTCGGATATTTATTTGTAATGAAGATGGTTTCCAACAATCTGGTAATATTATGAAAAAAGATGGTGAATGGATCATTATGCCAGAGTATTATATGAAGAACTGGAGCTGGCGCCCGTATTTTCTAGAAAATATAATGAAAATGCGTTTTGAGAATAAGGCAAGACTTTCAGATTTATATGCTGATATCGAAACTGGTGAAATGGTACGAACATTTTCATTCCCAATTGATGATGAAAACTTTTTATTTATAGATTTATCGTATGAATATTTATATGAGGAAGATGTTTTATTTTAATGCGCGAAGAGATTCGTGCATTTTTTTGTTTGTTTTTATCATAAATTGGTAATAGTGAAAATGATGATGAAAATGCTGTCTATCGTTGTAAAGATTTTACGAACGAAATCATCCCTTTCTTTGCATAATCATTGTTACAATGAATACTACAAAGACAAGCTCTTTTAAAAGGAAGGTGAAAAAATGAAGAAATATGGAATATGGTTTGTTCTATTTATATGTGTTGCCTTTCTAGTTGGCTATAGTGTCACAACTGTTTTAGGAAAAGAAGAAGTGAAAGTGGATCGGAAAGAAGTGTTTACAACGATACAAAAAGGTTATGAGACGCAATTTTCAATTCGCGGGAAGCAAATATCTATGAATAAGATGATAGAGACATTATCACCATATTTTACAAATAATTTCCTTCAAGTTTTTACAGATGAAAACAGTAGAAATGAAAAACAAAGTGGTGAATATTTACTTCCAGCAAAAGAAGCTCCGTTTTCCTTTAATTCAGAAACAAAAATGTCTTATGATGAGGAACATAAAAATCTATATGTCTACGAGCGGGCAAAGAGTGGACAATATCAAATTGTGACATTGCAAAAGGATAATGGAAAATGGAAACTAGCAGGGTATCATGAAAGTCAGGAACTGTTGACTGAAATAAAAAGGTTACAACAATTATGAGAATAGGGATAGGTGTCCCCTATTCCTATTCTATACCGAGTAGCTGTTGTAATTTTTCAATTTGAAAACCTGCGACAACTTCTCCGTCAATTACAACTGTTGGAGTTGAATAGGACTCATAGTCATATAAAAGACGATTGCGTGCAGCAGCGTCTTTTTTTACGTCAAATTCTTCATATACAACGTTATTATGTTTTAAAAATTCTTTCACAATGGTACAAGGCGGACAATCAGGTTGTGTATAAACCTCAATTTTTTTCATTGTAATTCCTCCCTTTTTCTGTTTTTTATTATATTCTGCCAGTATAAAAAGCGCAATAAAGAAGTAAAAAGATGCTCTTTCATCTTTTTACTTCGTATTTCGACAAATTTTAGTTGAGTTTCTGGCCAAGAACCTTTATCCTAGATTGTGGAACGTTTTTTCTGTTATGACGGATAGAATGAGTATAGCTGTAAAACCTATTGGTAGGAAGATCAGAGAAAGGAGAGATTTCATGTCTCTACTCCAAGGAATTTTAACTCGACTTGTTAGTCTACAAGAACAAGCTGAAAGCGGTGAAGTAGCACAACGCTATTTTGAAGTGAACGGTGAGCGCAAATGTAGCGTGAAATTTTTCGATAAAAGTGAAATGTATGAATTAGAAGTGTATCAACAAGGTGAAAAACCTCAAGTGTATCAATTCGATAACATCGATATGGTTGCAATTGAGATTTATGATATCATTAATTGATACATATAAAAAAGGTACTGCCAAATGGCGGTACCTTTTTTAGTTATATTAATTAATGGGCTATACAGGTAGTAGAAGTTGCAATTTAAGGCGCGATTAAATAAAAGGTTTTTTACAAATGTATATGTATAGGAATTTTTTATTTTTCCTACAATGATAGTAAATATTAATAGGAGGTGCAAAGGATGGAACGCTTACCGATTGTTATTTGTCCTAATTGTCACAGTCATGCTGAAATTAATCATGTATTAACCGCCCAGTCTAATCAAAATGTAATATATACATGTAAGTTTTGTAATTATGTAATTCGAAATATTGAAACGAATAAAGGGTAGTAAGTTATAATTTTTGTTTTTGTCCCATACAATGAGAATACGAAAAGTCTGTCTAATTGAAAGGACGTGACTATGTGGACGGTGAGCATACATTTTATAATGTTTCAGAGAGACATTTGAATTTTGATATGGTATTTAACCGTATTTGTAGTTTCATTGAAAAGGATCCACGAAATTTATATCGATTATCTATTGGGACAGACTCACAAGCGCATCAAAAGGATACGAGGTTTATTACAGCGATACATATTCATCGGGTTGGAAAAGGAGCATGGGGATGTTTGCATCATAAATCAGTGAAAAATAAGCCAGCAACGTTGCGAGAGAAAATATATTTAGAAACACAGTTTAGTCAAGAAATCGCCTATTTATTTACTCCCAATCATATACAAACAATATGGGATTTATTGCACCCATACGCTCAAGATGGAGCAGGATTCATAATGGAAATTCATTTAGATATCGGGAATGATGGTTTAACAAAAGAATTTATTTTAGATATGACGATGAAAATTCAAGCAATGGGATTAACAGCAAAAATTAAACCAGATGCTTATGCGGCATTTAGTTATGCGAACAGATATACGAAATAATGTGAAATGATGTCTATATATTCGCAGTCGTTAAGTATCCCTAACGAAAACTGAATATTACATCTACTAAATAAGCTGAAAAATTTATATAATGAGAGTGCAAGGAGAGGAGCATATGGAAAAGGAATTTGTTTTAACAAGAGAAGAAAAAAATTTATTGTTGGATATTCTGTTTCAGCAAAATTACGCGAGCGAAATTTTAGCGGTGGAGCTTACAGACATTGAGAATGGTTTAAAACAGACAGATGTGACGCAATATAAAAAAATTACAAGATTGTTTTACCGATTAAAAAATAAAGGGTATTAAGCACTACCGGAATGGTAGTCTTTTTTTTATGTTGTATGCTAAAATAGTTGTGTATCTTTATTTTTATTAGAAGAATGTTAGGACAAAATAATAATATGAAAACGCTATCATAAAATGTGAGTAGGATTGGAGAATATAAGCAAGAGAAATGGGGGATGTAACATGATTAGTATTCCGAAAGATGAGTTTCAACAAATTCTTGTGAAGGATTTAATGATTTCATCAGAAAAAGTAGCACATGTCCAAATAGGGAATGGTTTAGAACATGCTTTACTCGTTCTTGTGAAATCTGGATATTCGGCGATTCCTGTTTTAGACCCTATGTATAAATTACATGGGTTAATTAGTACTGCTATGATTTTAGATGGTATTTTAGGATTAGATCACATTGAGTTTGAAAGACTTGAGAATATGAAAGTGGAACAAGTGATGAAGGAAGAGATTCCAGTTCTTATGTTAGAAGATTCTTTTGCAAAAGCTTTAGAAATGACAATTGATCATCCTTTTATTTGCGCTGTCAATGAAGAAGGTTACTTCGAGGGTATTTTAACACGTCGGGCTATTTTAAAATTATTGAATAAAAAAGTGAGACAGCATAATCGATAACGTAGGGAAAGTGACTTCACTGAAAAGGCGAAGTCACTTTTTTTCGTGCATATCAGTTGTGTATGTATTATATTTAAAAAGACATAAAGCATAAGAAAACTTTGAACTAACAAACCGTTCTAATGTATAAAAGTATGCAATTAAATTAAGGATGAAATGCTTATTAAAATTAGGTGTATGGAAGCTAAGGAAAGAGGGAGAAAGTTGCAAATTGATGATTTTCAAATGATGGTTGTGTTAGCTCAGGAATCAAATATGAGAAAAGCGGCGGAACGTTTATTTGTTTCCCAACCTGCGCTTAGTCAACGATTACAATCTATGGAGAAACAATGGGGAATGAAATTTTTTATTCGTTCACAAAAAGGATTAACAATTACACCCGAAGGGGAAAAAGTTGCAAATTATGCAAAAGAAATGTTACAACGGGAAGAGGATATTAAAAGTGAACTGGCTCTTTTTAGAACGGAAACATACGGTACGTTAAAAATAGCTGTTGCATCAGTCATTGGGCAATATTGGCTTCCACCTGTTTTGAAAAAATTTGTGCATAAGTATCCTTCTGTGAAGATAGCTCTGTTTACTGGCTGGAGTAGTGAAGTGCAAAAGCAATTTTATGAAGGAGACGTTCATGTTGCTATACTGAGAGGATCACAAGAATACAAAGGGCAGAAACAACAATTATTTGAAGATGAATTATATTTAGTTGATAAAGAAATAAAAGATATTTCGATGTTAAAAGAGACAAATAGACCATTTATTCAATTTAAAAGTGATTCGACCTACTATGGACAAATACAAAATTGGTGGTATGGATTATTTTCAAATCCACCTAAGCGAACGATTGTAGTTGACCAAATTGAAACGTGCAAACAGCTTGTTTTAAATGGAATAGGTTACGCTCTTTTACCTTCGACTGTTTTAAAAGAAGTGCAGGAAAATATGTATAAAACACCTGTTCAATTAACGAGAGAAACATGGTTATTGACGAGTGACTCGGCAAGGCAGTTGAAGCAAGTACAAGCATTTTTAGAAATTATAGAAGAAATTCAAATGGAAAAATAAGATTATTGTCTTGCTACTCGCTCTATCGTTTGGTAGAGTAACATTATAAATGGATTTAGGAGGCAACAAGAATGAAAATGATGGACGCTAACGAAATTATTTCGTTTATTCAAAACAGTGAAAAGAAAACTCCTGTAAAGGTATACATAAAAGGGGATTTAAAAGAAGTAACATTCCCTGAAACGGTACAAGCATTTGTAAATAAAAAATCTGGTGTATTATTCGGAGAATGGTCTGAAATTAAGGCAATTCTTGATGAAAATAACAAGCACATTGTTGACTATGTAGTTGAGAACGACCGTCGTAATTCTGCAATTCCAATGCTTGATTTAAAAGGTATCAAAGCTCGTATTGAGCCAGGCGCGATTATTCGTGACCATGTAGAAATTGGTGACAACGCTGTTATCATGATGAATGCAACAATTAACATCGGTGCTGTAATTGGTGAAGGTACTATGATCGACATGAACGCAGTGCTTGGTGGACGTGCAACAGTTGGTAAAAATTGTCACGTAGGTGCAGGTGCTGTACTTGCCGGTGTTATTGAGCCACCTTCTGCAAAACCAGTTATCGTTGAAGATGATGTTGTAATTGGTGCAAATGTAGTGGTTCTAGAAGGCGTTACAGTAGGTAAAGGTGCAGTTGTAGCAGCAGGTGCTGTTGTAACAGAAGATGTGCCTCCATATACAGTTGTTGCGGGAACTCCGGCACGTGTAATTAAAGAAATTGATGAGAAGACAAAAGCAAAAACTGAAATCAAACAAGAGCTTCGTCAATTAAACCCAGAGAAATAAAAAACAAAAAGCGTAAGAGCATGAATGTGCTCTTACGCTTTTTATAGATAGAGGTGCAAAAATGACAGTAAGCAAATTTGTCCAAGTTCGTAGAGATTTACATAAAATTCCGGAAATCGGATTTAAAGAGTGGAAAACACAACAGTATATTTTAGATTATATAGGAACGCTTCCTAACGAATGTTTGGAAGTGAGAACATGGAAAACAGGTGTAATTGTTAAAGTAAATGGGAAAAATCCTGAAAAAATAATAGGTTATCGTGCAGATATAGACGGTCTACCTATTACAGAGGAAACTGGATATGAATTCTCTTCTGTCCATGAAGGAATGATGCATGCATGTGGACATGATTTGCATGCAACAATCGGTTTAGGCCTTCTAACAGCGGCTGTAAGCGAAAGAATAGATGATGATCTTGTATTTATATTCCAACCAGCTGAAGAAGGTCCAGGTGGTGCACTTCCTATGTTAGAAAGTGATGAGTTAAAAGAATGGAAGCCTAATATGATTCTTGGACTTCATATTGCGCCTGAATACTCTGTGGGAACAATTGCGACAAAAGAAGGTTTATTATTTGCGAATACATCAGAGTTATACGTTGATTTAAAAGGAAAAGGTGGACATGCTGCATATCCGCATACAGCAAATGATATGATTGTTGCAGCGAGTCATCTCGTTACACAACTTCAATCAGTTATTAGTCGTAATGTGGATCCCCTTGACAGTGCGGTAATTACAATTGGGAAAATTACAGGTGGTACAGTTCAAAACATTATCGCAGAAAAGTCTCGTTTAGAAGGAACAATTCGAACGCTATCAGTGGAATCAATGAAACGTGTTAAAAGCCGAATTGAGGCAATTGTTGCGGGAATAGAAGCTTCCTTTCAATGTGAAGCTGTTATTGACTACGGAGCGATGTATCATCAAGTGTATAACCATGAAGAGTTAACGAGAGAGTTTATGCAATTTACACGTGAACAAACGAATATGGACGTAATTACATGTACGGAGGCAATGACAGGTGAAGACTTCGGTTATATGCTTCGAGAGATACCTGGATTTATGTTTTGGCTTGGAGTAAATTCAGAATATGGTTTACATCATGCGAAATTAAAACCAGACGAAGAGGTTATTGAGAAAGCGATTGTATTTTTAAATCAATATGTGAAGTGGAAGGGAAATAGAAAGTGAACTTACTCGCTAATTGTGCAACAGTTTAGAGTGGGGATTTTTTAGTTCCGAGACGAAAACATCTTTTGTATTTGTTAGTGTTAGACATCTTCATACAAATGAGTAGAGTTAAATTTGACGTCTTAATAATGAGCAGGGGTTTTTAGCCACTGCTCATTATTAATTAGTAC
>NZ_JBFPJI010000083.1:0-13131 GCF_040838205.1 Bacillus sp. S4 | reverse complement strand
GAAGTATTAAAGTCAGTATATGTTCTAAATGGAGAAAAAAGAGAATTGTTTTTACAAGAATTAGAGAGAAAGGTTCATATAGGATAATGAATAAATTGTGCTTTACAACTATAAGAATATAATTTATAATCACAAGTAACTTCAAAAGATGAAATCGATGAGCAAGAAGAGTACGTATATTTGATGCGTTCAGAGAGCTGGGGTAAGGTGTGAGCCCGGTACGATAAAATATACAGAATGGGCTTGCGAGAGGTATGCTGAACATTGCAGTAGGCAACCCGGGTTCCGCCGTTAAAAGGATAGGGTATCGGAATTTTCCTGTACCTGAACAAGTGGGATTTATTGATCCAATTGAGGTGGTACCACGGTATTCTATTACATATATCGTCCTCTACATGCATATTTGCGTGTAGGGGACTTTTTTATTTTCTAAAGGAGGTGTGCGAGTATGAAATGAAAGTGTATAATTGATAAAAGTTATAATATTCAGAAAAGGAGAAATTATAATGAAAGAAACACAGCAATGGACGTCGAAAATAGGCTTTGTACTCGCAGCAGCGGGAGCCGCAGTAGGTCTTGGGGCAATATGGAAGTTTCCATATGTTGCAGGTAATGGCGGGGGAGGCGCATTCTTCCTTGTATTCTTACTATTAACTATATTTATTGGTATGCCTCTTCTTGTAGCTGAATTTGTTATTGGCCGTAGTACTCAAAAAGAGGCAGTTACAGCTTATAAAGTATTAGTACCAAATAGCAAGTTATATCCTTGGATTGGTCGTATGGGGGTTGTTACTTGTTTTAGCGTACTATCTTTTTATAGTGTTGTAGGTGGATGGATTTTACTTTATTTATACTATAGTGTCACAGGTGGTTTCTGGAACGGAGTAGTCGATTATGGGCAATTGTTTGCTGAAACAATTGCAAATCCAGTAAGTGCGATTGGGGCGCAATTCATCTTTATGCTTTGTACCATTTTTGTTGTTAGTAAAGGTGTGGAAAAAGGCATAGAAAAGGCAAGTAAGTACATGATGCCGCTATTATTCATTTTATTTATTGCTATCATTATTCGTGCGTTAACACTTGATGGTGCTATGGCTGGGGTAGAGTTCTTCTTAAAACCAGATTTTTCAAAGCTTACAGCAGATACGATTTTATATGCGATGGGACAATCTTTCTTCTCACTAACGGTAGGTGCCTCGGTAATGGTAACGTATAGTTCGTATTTAAAGAAAGAAGAGCATTTAGCTAAATCAGCAACATCTATTGTAAGTTTAACTGTATTTGTTACAGTACTTGCAGGATTAGCGATTTTTCCGGCGATTTTCGCATTAGGAGTTAAACCGACAGAAGGACCAGGGCTACTGTTTATCGTTCTTCCTGCTGTCTTTGCGAAAATTCCATTTGGACAATTTTTCTTCATTATGTTTTTAGTTTTATTCTTCTTTGCGACTTTAACATCTGCGATTTCAATGCTTGAAATTGTAGTAGCATCTGTTGCGAAAGATAATGAGAAGAAGCGTCCGTCAGCTTCGTTATTAATTGGTATTCTTATTTTTGCAGTTGGAATTCCATCAGCGTTATCGTTTGGAATTATGAGTGATGTGAAAATATTTGGTAAGACATTCTTTGATTTCGTCGATTTTTCGGTAAGTAATGTGTTACTGCCACTCGGAGTACTAGCCATTTCGCTATTCGTACCAAATAAAATGAGTAAAGAGTTATTAATGAAAGAATTAGAAGTTACGGAAACGAAAGGGAAAACATTATTTAACATTTGGTTCTTCTTACTTCGTTATGTTATTCCGGTAACTGTAATTATCGTATTTTTAAATGCGGTAGGCGTATTTAAAATGTTTGCATAATAAAAAGACGGAGATTTCTCCGTCTTTTTATTATGTTGTAGAAGTATTTAATAAGCGATTATATGCTTTATAAGCTGTGACAACTGCGATAAATGATCCAATTAAAAATAACGCTGAGCCGCCGAATGTAAATAACCGACCGATGTATGTTTCTCTAGCTTCTTCTATTTCTTCTTGTAATTGTGTATTCATATTTACCACCCCGCAAAATATAGGCATTTAGTTGTAGTTTATGTAAAATGCCTAAAAAGTGTGAAATGGTAGTAAAAAAACTCGGTCTGAACCGAGTTTTTTATAGTCCGATATAAGGAGATGGATCGACAGCGTTTGTCTTACCGACATTCCATTCTCCAAGGTGAAGTTCGAAGTGTAAATGTTGTCCGAAAGATTGGCCAGTATTTCCCATAAACCCAAGTTGATCACCTTGTTTTACAGTTTGTCCATTAGATACAGAACGGCTACTCATATGTGCATATACAGTTGTATATGTTTTTCCGTTTATACGGTGAGATAAGTATACAACGTTTCCGTAACTAGATGATAATTCTGAACGGATAACGACGCCATCTGCAGCAGCCATGATTGGCACTGTCCCTGAAGCGGCAATATCGATTCCTTTATGGTTATCTAAAGAACGTGTACCAAATCCTGAAGTTTTCGATCCAGCTGCTGGTTTAATAAATCCACCTTTGTTCGTATCTTGTGGTGTTGGTGCGGATTGTGTGCTTTCTTTAGCAGAAGCGGCGGCTTGTTTTTTTGCTTCCTCAGCCTTGCGTGCCTCTTCAACTTTACGCGCTTCTTCTGCACGTTTTTCTTCTTCAATTGCTTTTTGAACAGCTTGACGCTGGTTTTCTAAAATGCCTTTTGACTCTTCTAATCCTTCAATCTCAGAATCTACTTTTGCTACTTTCGTATGCAGATCGCTAATAAAAGTTTGTTGCTGTTGTTGGTTATTTTGTAACTCTTGTTGTTTTTGTACTAATTTTTGCTCGGATTCTTTCAGTTGTTGCTCTTTTTTCTCAACAGCTTCTTTTTCTGTCGTCAAAGCATTTTGATCACTTGTTTGCTTTTTCACAATATCTGTATCGTTATTTAAAATTAAACTTACAGAATACATATTATCAACAAGATCGGCAATATTTGCAGAACTTGTTATTACTTCTGTAATGATACTCGTACGAGGCTTTTCTTGCATAGATTGTAGTCGTTGTTTAATAACTTCCTGCCGTGTATCTATGTTCGTTTGTAATTGCTCTATATGTTTCTTTTTTTCAGTAATAACTTGTTGTGTGTTGCTAATTTCTTTTTTTGTATCGTTTAATTCAGCTTCGTTTTTATTAATAGAAGTAGTTAATTCGTCGATTTTCTTTTGTAATTCCTGGATTTCTTTTTCTATTTGTTCTTTCTCAGCTGATTTATTTTGTAAGTCATTTTGTTTGCCTTCTAATTCGGATTGAATATTAGATAATTTATTTTCATTCGTTTCAGCGTATACGGGTGAAAGTAACGGGGAAACGAAAATCGTTCCAGCTGCTAAAACACTAAATGCTGCAAATTTCTTTTTCATTGTTGTCTTGCTCCTTTCCCTATGAATGTATATATCATAAGAAGAAGAAGGGTGTCTATCGTTGTAATCATAATGTAAAGAAAACTTTATAAATTTGCTAAGTTTTGTCGGAATTTAGTATCTTTTCGTAGTGTTTGTCATAAAGTGAAATTTTTGCATGCATACAAAAATGCACCATTTTCTATTTTGTTCTAAAAAAAACATGGAAAATGATGGAGTTTTCGATGGTGAAACATTACTTTAAAAACCTATAAATCACTAGTGAGGAATCGTTCTCATGTTAGGTTTTCTGACATGGGTTTTATTTTTGTCAAGAAAATTATTTGCATTCGGGCAAACTTATTTTGTTGTCAGATTTTAAGTTTTGATTTATGATTTTTAACAGGGACAAAATGTAGTGAATTGTCGAATAATATGTAATACTCTTAATTTCATGTTTTATAGAAATAGAATGAGAGATAGAGTGACACATCGAAGAGGGGGTTACAACAAATATGAAAAGAATAGGACTTGCATGGCAAATTTTAATAGGACTTGCGCTTGGTATTGCAGTTGGGGCGATTTTCTTTGGCAATCCGGCAGTGGTTGATTATTTAAAACCAATTGGTGATATTTTCATTCGATTAATTAAGATGATCGTTGTACCAATTGTTGTAGCAAGTATCGTTGTTGGTGTTGCTGGTGTTGGCGATGTTAAGAAGTTAGGCCGACTAGGCGGAAAAACAATTCTTTACTTTGAAATTATTACAACACTTGCAATTGTTGTTGGTCTATTAATAGCGAACATTTTCCAACCTGGAAAAGGCGTTGATATGGATAAATTAACAAAGACTGATATTTCTAAATATGCAGAAACAACAGCTCAAGTACAAAGTCATTCGTTTGCGGATACGTTTGTAAATATTGTTCCGACGAACATTATGAAATCATTAGCTGAAGGTGATATGCTTGCTATTATCTTCTTCTCAGTATTATTTGGTTTAGGTGTAGCAGCAATTGGTGAGCGTGGTAAACCAGTGCTACAATTTTTCCAAGGTGTAGCAGATGCAATGTTTTATGTAACGAACCAAGTTATGAAGTTTGCACCATTTGGTGTATTCGCATTAATTGGTGTTACAGTTTCTACATTCGGATTAGCTTCATTAATTCCATTAGGGAAATTACTCATTGTAGTATACGGAGCAATGATCTTCTTCGTTGTGGTCGTATTAGGGCTTACAGCGAAAATATTCGGTATTAACATTTTCCAATTCTTTAAAATTTTAAAAGACGAGCTGATCTTAGCGTATTCTACAGCAAGTTCAGAAACGGTTTTACCGAAAATTATGGAAAAAATGGAGAAATTCGGTTGTCCGAAAGCAATTACATCTTTCGTTATTCCAACAGGTTATTCATTTAACTTAGATGGATCAACGTTATATCAAGCAATTGCGGCAATTTTCTTAGCGCAAATGTACGGTATTGAATTATCCATTACACAACAAATTACATTATTACTTGTATTAATGGTTACATCAAAAGGTATCGCGGGTGTACCGGGCGTATCATTCGTTGTATTATTAGCAACACTTGGTACAGTAGGTATTCCAGCTGAAGGTTTAGCATTTATTGCAGGTATTGACCGTATTCTAGATATGGCTCGTACGGCAGTTAACGTTGTAGGTAACTCTTTAGCGGCTGTAGTTATGTCTAAGTGGGAAGGTCAATATGACGCTGAAAAAGGACAAGCCTATTTAAAAGAGATATCTGAAAAGGGTCAAGCGGCTTAATTATGATTTGAAAAGCTCTCACATATTATGTGAGAGCTTTTCTGTATGTAGAAGAGGAGAGAAAGTTATGAAACGTAAGTACGGTGATGGTTCTACGTGGAAGCGATTAATAGAGAAGACATACACAGTAAAACAAGTTGAAGCAGGTATGTTAGGAATATTGGATATAAAAAAGGTGAGAGAGCCTAGTTATAAAGAATACAATAGTAAAGAGCTTTGCATTGCAGGTGATGGGTATACATGGATGCAATATTTTATAAACGGCAAAAACTTTGCAATTACAGCTATGTTAGACAATCAAAAACAATTAGTGCAATATTATATCGATGTGACGAAAGAATTTAAAATAGACGATCGTGGTTTACCTTATTTTGATGATTTATATTTAGATGTAGTATTGTTACCGAACGGTGAGGTCTATGTACTGGATGAAGACGAGTTAGAGGATGCTTACAAAATTGGTGAAGTTACAAAGGAAGAATATGAGTTAGCATGGAATACAACAAAATGGATTATCGCGACGATAAAAAATAGAAAATTTTATTGGATCTCAATATTGGATAAAGAAATCGAAAAGTTAAAGTGATTGGTTTATTCACCTTTTTGTATAATTACCAAAAAAATCTATACAAAAAATAATTGACTTTTGTTTTGTAAGCGAGTAAAGTTAGGAAAGAAATTATTATTAAAAAATAAATATGAAACCTTCTTATAAAGAGAGGCGGAGGGACTGGCCCTACGATGCCTCGGCAGCGGACTCGATTTCAGAGTGCTGTGCCAAATCCAGCAAGCATGTGCTTGAAAGATGAGAAGAGTGTTTCTTATAGATGTATAAGACCTCTTCTCGTTGGAAGAGGTCTTTTGTTGTTCATTAGAAAAGGTTGAAAACTAGGGAGAGATGATACTTTGAAAGAAACGAGAGGAAATGGTTTAGCGTTATTACCACTTGGAATATTTTTGGCGCTATTTATTGGTTCTGGAATTATTACAGGTGATTTCTATAAATTACCGATACTTATAGCGATTTCAATTGCAGTAGGAATCGCATTAGCGATGAATCGTAAAGAAAGTTTTAATGTGAAAGTGGAACGATTTGCAAAAGGTGCAGGAAATCCAGATATTATGATTATGGTATTAATCTTTGTACTTGCAGGGGCGTTTTCTGAAACAGCAAAAGGAATGGGCGGAGTGGATTCAACTGTTAATTTAGCGTTATCTATTTTACCACAAGGATTTATCGTTGCTGGAATTTTTGTTATAGGGGCATTTATTTCATTAGCGATGGGAACCTCAATGGGAACTATTGCTGCATTAGCGCCAATTGCTGTAGGTATTAGTGGACAAACTGATATTTCAATTGCACTAACGATGGCTACTGTTGTGGGCGGAGCGATGTTTGGTGATAATTTATCATTTATTTCTGATACAACAATTGCAGCTGTAAGGTCGCAAGGAACAGAAATGAAAGATAAGTTTAAAACGAACTTTTTAATTGTATTGCCAGCTGCAATCATTACAATTGTACTATTAGTAATGGTTACTTTAGGAAGTGATACAGAAATTAAAGCTCAAACATTTGATTGGGTGAAGATATTACCATATGCAGGTGTACTTGTTACAGCATTACTTGGTTGGAATGTACTTATCGTATTGACAGGTGGAACTGTACTATCTGGTGTTATCGGTCTTATAGATGGAAGTTATACGTTAGAGAGTTTCTTTAAAAGTGTAACGACTGGAATGGGCAGTATGATGGAATTAGTATTACTTGCCATTTTAATCGGTGGTATGGTTGAGCTTATTCAGTATAATGGTGGTATTCAATATTTAATGAATCTTTTAACACGTAATATTCGTTCGAAAAAAGGAGCAGAGTTCGGCATTGCTGGTTTAGTGAGTATGACGAATATCTGTACAGCGAATAATACGATTTCAATTATCTTTACAGGTCCGCTTGCAAAAAACATTGCAGATCAATATGAAATTGATCCCCGTAAATCAGCGAGTGTATTAGATCTTTTCTCTTGCTGTATACAAGGGTTAATCCCATATGGTGCTCAAATGTTAACAGCGGCAGGGTTTGCTGCGTTATCTCCGATCGAATTGTTACCATATGCATTTTATCCAATTTTAGTTGGCGTATGTGGAATCATTTCTATATTAATTGGTTTCCCCAGGTTTTCTAAAGTGGCGGAAAAGAAAGAGTATCATAAAACAGCATAATTAAATATGAATTTTATTCGTAGCAACAAAAAGCCGTACAGAGAATATTCTCTGTACGGCTTTTTCTGTGCGATAAAAGAGTGAGTTATCCTATCTTTCCTTATATTTTTACAAAAGGCTGAATGGAACTCAGTCTTAAGTCTGAGTCGAAAACAGTTCTTAAGCTCGTTATGAAAAAATGAAAAAATAGTTAAGATAAGAGTATCAAATCGAAGGGAGGCAAGCACAAGATGAAACAATTTCTAGCGTTTATCGCGGCCGGTATTTTGGCTTTAATTGCTCTTGGTAGTCTTGCTGGTATTGTAGGATTCGCAATCGGAGCAGGAGTTGTGTACTGGAGCTATAAATCATTTGTGCGAGCTAAATCGTTTTTTGGAAAGTTAGCTTGGGGTATTGTTGGTTTAATCGGTTTGTCCATTGCACTTTCTCATTCTCCAGCATTAATCGGTATCGCAGCATTAGTAGTTTTATACTACGGATACCGTGAGTGGAAAAAAGGAAAAAATGTAGTTGTTGATTCTGCTCCAGAAAGTTCTAAACCATATAGCAACTTTGAAGATGAGTGGAACAAGTTAATGAAAAACTAATATAAAATAAATCAAATCAAATTATAAAGTAGAAGAGAGGAAGATTATAATGAAACAATCTTTATTCGGACGTGTACGCGATGCAATTTTAGCTGATTTTCATAATGTGTTAGATGAGAAAGAAAGAAAAAATCCAATTGCTATGTTAAACCAATATTTACGCGATAGTGAGCGTGAAATAACAAAAATTGAGAAGTTAATTCAGCGTCATAAAACATTAAAATCTAACTTCGCTCGTGAGCTTGAGCAAGCACGTTATTTCGTTAATAAAAGATCAAAGCAAGCTATCATCGCACAAGAAGCAGGTGAATTGCAATTGCATGAACGTGCATTAGAAGAAGTGGCGTATTATGAAGGGCAAGTAACTCGCTTAGAAGAAATGTATGCTGGTGTTGTAGAGCAAATTGATGAGTTAGAGCGTCGTCTTTCAGAAATGAAAAATAAATTAAAAGAAATGAACGCAAAGCGTATGGAATTAATGGCACGTGAAAATATGGCGCATGCAAACCGTCGTATGAATACTGCTATGCATAAAATGGATGAAAATAATCCGTTCTTACGATTCGAAGAAATTGAAGATCACATTCGTGACGTAGAGCTTCGTATAAATGAAGAGCATGAGCGTGATACATTTGATATGAAAATTGCAAAACTAGAGCGTGAAATGAAAGAGAAAAATGAAGTATCATTAACGAAAGAAGTAACAAAATAATTGTAGTATATAATAAAACAGGCTTATGATATAGTGATAGGAGAAAAGGTGTTGGAAAGCAATGCCTTTTCTTCTATGTATATGTGACAAAGAGGGGGGAGCTGAAATGAAGAAGCACTTTTCAAAAACACAATTTATGGGGATGCTCCTCATCATATTTGGATTCGGTCTTTTTCTTGATATGATACTTGGACATTTTGAACCAGGTGGTCTAATATTTGCATTTATTATGATTATGTTTGGAAGACATTATCGAAAGAAGAATCGTTATGTAAGAGGGAATGTATTTTTATTTGTCGGTGGTATTGTATTCTTATTCTTCTTATTTTCATCAGCAGCATTCGTACTTGTTGTGTTTGCTTGTTTAGCTTTAATTGGTTATCAGCTTATTCAACAAGGACATCAGCAAAAAGCAATGAAAGTTGAAATTAAAGAAAAGGGATATATAGATGAAGAAAAACAAATATATCGTACAGAACCGTATATAAAAAATATGTTTGTAGGTAATGTACGAATGATGGATCATATTTATGAAATAGAGGATATTAACGTCCAATATGGTGCTTGTGACGTCGAGATTGATTTAACAACTGCTATGATTCCAGAGGGGGAAACGGTTATTGTTATTCGGGGCGTCATTGGTAATATTCGTTTATATGTACCATATGATATTGAATTGTCTTTAAATCATTCTGTTATTGTTGGGCGAGTGCTCCTGCCAGGACATGAAGAAACTGGATTTAACCGTAATGTTACGTTTAGAACAGAACAGTATAAAGAAGCCCCTCGTCGTATTAAAATTATTTCTTCGCTTGTCGTAGGCGATACGGAAGTGAGGAAAGTATAATGAAAAAACAAAGGAATATTTCGTGGATGTATATTCGTTATTCTATGTTGTCCTCTGTGAGTATCGCACTTATTTGTACAATTGTATATGTATGGAAAAGCGAGCAACAAGTTTATGATTTACTATGGAAAGAATCCATTGCTTCTGTTCCAATTGGCTTGTTTATTATAAGTACGAGTCTTCTTATCGGAGGAATTGTAGGATATGCAATCGGTTATTATATAGAGCAGCGTATACAAGGATTAAATACTTTTCTATTTGAAGTAGAGCGAGGGAATTTTCCGAGTGATGTTTCATTTACTGCGGATGATGAATTTCATGAAGTGGAACGAAAAGTAATTGGTCTTGCTCGTCGCTTAGAGGAGCAAGCTGGGCTATTTCAAAAAGTAACGAATGAACGAGCCCATTGGAATGAAGAGATGAGACAAGAAGCGATTTCTCAAGAAAGGCATCGATTAGCGAGAGAGCTGCATGATTCTGTAAGTCAGCAGCTTTTTGCAATGTCGATGATGATGTCAGCCATTAATGAACAAGTAGCTAAAATTCCAGACACGACGCAAAAACAGTTGCAGCTTGTTGAAAATATGGTTGTAAATGCACAATCAGAAATGAGAGCATTGCTCCTTCATTTACGCCCAGTGCAGTTAGAAGGTAAGAAACTAACAGAGGGTATAGAAGAATTATTAACAGAGCTGTCTAGAAAGCAACATATGAAAATTGAATGGTTAATTGAACCGATTCAATTGAAAAAAGGTGTAGAGGATCATTTATTCCGTATTGTACAAGAGGCGCTGTCTAATACTTTACGGCATGCGAAGGCAAAGAAAACCGAAGTACGCCTTCGTAAAATTGATCAATATGCGATTTTGAAAATTATTGATGACGGTGTTGGGTTTAAAGTTGGTGTTAATAAGGCTGGTTCATACGGTTTAAGGTCAATGCAAGAGCGAGTTCATGAAATTGGTGGTACATTAAAAGTTCTTAGTTTTCCGAATAAAGGTACGCAAATAGAAGTGAAAGTACCGATTATGATTGAGAGAGGGGGAGAATCATGATAAAAGTATTATTAGTTGATGATCATGAAATGGTTCGAATGGGTGTATCAGCATATTTATCAACGCAGCCAGATATTGAAGTAGTTGGAGAAGCTGAAAATGGAAGAAAAGGTTCAGAGTTAGCTTTGCAATTAAGACCGGATATTATTTTAATGGACCTTGTTATGGATGAGATGGATGGGGTTGAAGCGACACGTGCTATTATTCAAGAATGGCCAGAAGCGAAAATTGTAGTTGTCACGAGCTTTTTAGATGATGAAAAGTTATATCCTGTTATTGAGGCGGGGGCGACAAGTTATTTATTAAAAACATCAAGAGCGAGTGATATTGCAGATGCTGTACGAGCTACTTATGATGGGGAAACGGTATTAGAGCCGAAAGTTACTGGCAAAATGATGTCTCGTATGCGTCAGAAGAAAGAACAACCTTTGCATGAGGAGTTAACAGAAAGAGAGTCTGAAATTTTGTTATTAATTGCAGAGGGGAAAAGTAATCAAGAGATTGCAGATGAGTTGTTTATTGCCCTTAAAACAGTAAAGACACATGTGAGTAATATATTAAATAAGCTAAATGTAAGTGACCGGACACAGGCGGTTATTTATGCGTTTAGACACCAATTGACGAAATAAGAAGGAAGCTTTGGCTATATATGGTCAAAGCTTTTTGTTGACGGTTAATTATGTAAGCGTTATCATTAAGGTGTTAACAGTACATACAAAGGGGAGAGAGTGTATGTTAGTTCAAACGATATTTGGAATGGATGAAACGAAAAAATTAGGTAACTATGTGAATGCGTTGCAAGCACTTTGTGAACAATATGATATTGAAATAGATCGTATTGCAATTATTGAGGCGACAGAAGAATATTATTTATTTCTAGTAAAACAAGAAGATTGCTATGATGTTGTAAAAGTAGAAACAGTGGATACGAATATTGATTACTATACGAAAGCTTATAAAGTAAGTAGCTTTAATCATACTTCTTATCAAATGTAAAAAACTCCCGAAATGGGAGTTTTTTTATGATACTTTCGATTCAGGTGAATGATCCGTTAATGGTACTGCTTTGGCACCACTTAATTTTGCGATAGTAAAACCGATAATAGCCCCAACTAATGCTGGTACTAACCAGCCAATTCCTTCATTATATAATGGAATAAACTCGAAATAAGATGTGATAGATGAAACAGGAATATTCCCTTGTTTTAAACCATCAAATACGCTCACAACTGCAGATCCAATTAACGCACCTACATAAACAGAACGATATCCACCGAAATATTTATGAAGTAATGATAGTAATACGAGTACAATCGCAATTGGATATACAACAAGTAAAATAGGAACAGAGATTGCGATAATTTTTGTTAAACCTAAGTTGGCAACTAATAATCCTAACGAGCAAATGACACTTGCTAACGTTTTATATGAAAATTTCGTTAATAATGTTGAGAAGTATTGACTGCATGCAGATACAAGTCCAATACATGTTGTTAAGCAAGCGAGTGTAACGATAAGAGATAATAGAATTAAACCATATGGACCGAGTAATTGTTGTACGATAACGGTAAGTAGCTGTCCGCCATTTGTTGCGTATCCGAGAGAGACACTAGTTGTACCGAGCCAGCCAAGTGCACCATATACAAGTACGAGACCGGTAGCGGCAATAAGTCCTGCTTTTGCTGTTGCGATGGCAATGGATTTACGGTCATTCACACCTTTTGAGCGAATTGCATTTACAACGATAATTCCAAATGCAAGTGCTGAAATGGTATCCATTGTTAAGTATCCTTCCATAAAACCTTTGAAAATTGGAGAAATTTGATACTCTTGCATTGCTGGTCCGGATTGCCCGAGGGGTGTAAATACACCCTTAACGAATAATAAGAAAATAGAGAGTAATAAAATAGGTGTTAATACGCTTCCGATACGATCGACGAGTTTAGAAGGATTTAAACTAAGCCAAAATACGATAGCAAAGAAGATGACTGTGTATAAAAATAGCGCTAGGCTGCTAGAGCGAATAGTTTCTGGTAAGAAAGAACTAACTCCCATTTCATAAGCGACATTAGCAACGCGTGGGATGCCCATAGATGGACCGATTGCAATGTATACAACTACTGTAAAGAATATTCCGAATGATGGGTGAACATGACTTGCAAGTTGTTGCATTCCATTTCCTGATAGAGAAATGGCGATAACAGTAAGTAGCGGTAAGCCGACTCCTGTTAGTAAAAAACCAATCATTGCTGGCCAAAAGTTTTCACCAGCATTTTGTCCAAGCATTGGAGGGAAAATTAAATTACCTGCTCCAAAAAATAAAGAAAATAGCATAAGACCTGTGAAAAAAATATGTTTTTTTGATACAGTGTTCATTGTTTTTGCCTCCTTTTTTGTAAATTCATTGTAAGAACACAAAAAACTCGTCCCTTAAGAAAGGGACGAGTTATATTTACCCGCGATACCACCCTAATTTATACATGTAGAAATATATTTATATGTATACGGC
>NZ_JBFPJI010000082.1:0-13190 GCF_040838205.1 Bacillus sp. S4 | reverse complement strand
GTGTATGGGAAATTAATAATGCACAAAAAGATTGGGATGAAATAGAAAAGTGTAATTGTTTTATATGCTTATTTTTAGTGGTGATTTTATGTAGTTTTACAGAATTAAATTGATATGTAAATAAATTTAACAGAAAGGAATTGAATTATGAAAAAGATGAAAAAATCAATAAAAATTATTGGAGTCATTACTATACTATTACTAATCATAGCTCTATTATTTCCCACATGGACTTCGCAAATAAAGGGTAATAACAGTATAAGTACATTAGAACAAGTAGAGATAAATGGAAGTGATCATGAAATTATGATACGTGGCAAAGATAAGAGTAATCCAGTTATTATCTTTGTTCATGGTGGACCAGGTTCTTCAGAAATACCGTATGCTCAAAAATATCAAGACTTACTGGAAGATAAATTTACGATTGTTAATTATGATCAAAGAGCAAGTGGAAAATCGTATCATTTCTTTGAAGACTATTCAAATCTTTCATCAAATCTACTCGTGGAGGATTTATTAGCTATGACGGATTACGTTTCAAAACGTCTAGGCAAAGAAAAAGTAATTTTAATAGGCCATTCTTATGGTACATATATTGGAATACAGGCTGCCAACAAAGCTCCTGAAAAATATGAAGCATATATTGGTATTGGACAGATGAGTGATACAGTAGAAAGTGAGATGGATAGTTTAAACTATGTTATTGAACAGGCACAAAATGCTGGGAATGCGGATGAGGTTTCACATTTAAAAGGTTTAACTGAACAAATTAAAAATGGCGATACATATACCCCGCGAAATTATGTTGCGAAATACGGTGGAACTTCAAGACTTATTGAAAATCCAGATGGTGATAACATAGGGATGTTATTCAGTAATGAATATAACTTGTTTGACGTAATTCGTTATAACTATGGATTATCCTATTCTCAAACAGTTTTATTAGAAAAAGATTTAAAGAATCCATTACCTACTAAAGTAACTAAGCTGAATCTACCGTTTTATTTTCTTATGGGAAAATACGATTATAATACTTCATTTCTTGCAGCAAGAAAATATTTTGATATGATTGAAGCGGATAAAAAAGAATTTATTACTTTTGAGAAATCAGCTCATTATCCGCAATTTGAAGAGAAGGAAAAGTTTTATAAATGGATGTGCGAAACATTCGTCAAGTAAATCAAATGTATCCGAACTTTAGGAAATTAAAAAAATTGAGAGATTAAGTAGGTATTAGCAAGAATTTTAAAGATTTTAGATAAATATCCACGACAAATTCGTGAAGCGAAGAAAAATGTAAAGACTCTTGTATTTATGAACAAGGGTCTTTTTTTTAGCTTGTTTTTTATAAAGAAGGAAAAGATTGGATAATGGTCGAAAAATATAACAAGACTTCCGATAAATAACTGAAATAATAATATTTTGTCGAGAGAAAGGATATTGAGTATGAAAGAAATGCTACAGTTATTTTGAAAGAAAGTGTATGCACGCTTTTTTCTAGCAAATATTTTAGAGCGACTCGGTTCTATGATTGCCGGAATTTCTTTAATGTTTTACTTGTTAGATCAATACGGTGCAGCAACAGGTATTAATCCAAATGGTAAATAGTTTGTATGCTCTATTTGGTTTATTATTATCTGTTACGTGCCTTTATCAAGCTATATTACCTAGTGGGTAAAAGAGAGTGCAGGGTATAGCTGAAGAGATGTAATATGTCTAACTTTTTATTTCTGAATATTCTATTAAATGGCAAGGGGAATAGTTATGTTGATGCGAACTGCTAAGTGGTGTGGAATTACTTGTTTACAATTATTTGCTGCAATCTTATGTATAATCTGTCTAGGTGCGCTCCCTCGGTTATTTAAGGGAATGCAAATTGATTTAATCGGTTTTTGGGATGCAATCATAAATGTAGGAGAGAAATTACTTCATCCAACTGAAATTACATATGGGTTTCAGGTACCGAAAAAATTGTTTCCGCAAATTTGGATTCATTATATTGAAACGATGATAGTATTTCTTTCAGCTTTTTTACTTTCTTTATGTATAGCATATGTATTTGTTGTTTTTGTGCTGCAGCGTTCTCATATGAAACAAAGAATTTGGAATGGGATTTTTCTAACCCTTGAGAGCATACCAGATATTTTACTTATTTTATTATCGCAACTTCTTGTCATACTTATTTTTCAAAAAACAGGATTTATGCCAATCAAACTTGCTGGATTAGGGGAAGAAAGAGTACGTTTGTTACCTATTATATGTCTTACAATACCAACAACGTTATTGTTTATTAAACTTTTGTTATTAAGGTTCAGAGAAGAATTAGAGAAAGATTATAGTATGTTTGCCAAGAGTAAAGGGTTAAGCTTACGACATATTTTGACACATCATATTTCAAGAAATGTTTTATTGACGACAGTTTATTATGCGAAAACAAATATTTTATTTATGCTATCCAATTTATATATTATTGAATGGATTTTTAACACATATGGAATGTTTGTATTCGTAAAAGAACATTCAAATACAGAAATTTTCACAGTAAGTTTAATTATATTATATGTACCGATCTTTATCTTATTTCGTTTATTACATACGCTTTTACAAAATGTTATAAAGGAGCGTGTATAATATGTGGCAAGTTGTTAAAAGAGATGCAAGATTTTGGTTTGGTGTAACCTTTTTAAGTGTCCTTATGATTGTTAGTATTGGGAATACGTTGTTTTTCGATGGGAATATTCGTGAACTAACGATGATGTATAACGCAAAAGGAGAATTAGAGGTTGCTCCGTTTTCACCATCGAGTAAATTTTGGTTCGGAAGTGATGCGAAAGGCCGCGATCTTTTTCAACTAATAATAGAGGGAGCGAAATGGACGGTTGGTGCGAGTTTAATTATAGCGATTTTACGAGTAATTATTGGAGGGGGCATAGGCTTACTTCTCGGTATGTATAGTCGGCGTTCTTTTCCAATTATTTCGTCCTTTTTTGACCCATTCAGCATTGTACCAATGGTTATGATTTCCTATTTTATATTAAGGGGAGTTTTAATGTTCGACAGTGGAGAGGCAGCTGCTCCGTTTCATTTGCGAGTTGCGTTTCAAATTATAGTTCTTGCATGTCTTGCAGTACCGACAGTTATGTTGTATGTAGCGCAAGAAGTCAAGCGTATTAAGAAAGAAGAATTTATGTTGGCGGCAACAGTGCTTGGAGGAAGTAAGTGGCAAAGACTGAAGCGTCATGTATGGCCGCATATGTTACCATCATTTCTTTTATTAGTAGCCCAGCAATTTGTTAGCACTTTATTACTTCTCTTACATCTGGGTTTGTTGCGATTATTTTTTGGCGGAACAATAATCTTTGGCGGTATAGATGCAGATAGTGTAACAAAAGAATGGACAGGGTTAATTGGTCAAAACTTCCGTCACTTAACTACTCATACATGGATTGTACTTATTCCGATCTCTTTCTATAGTATGACAATCTTGTCAGGAAATCTTATTAGTAATAGTATGCAGGATGCAATTAAATTAGGGAATGTTAGAAGAGCGAAACGGAAGGATAAAGAAGTGAAAGTAGAGAAACAAATACAGCCTACCGTGAATGATTTTTCATTTCATAGAGAGGTATCAAAATAGGGAAAGGTAGCTGGAGACAAAAAGTTTTCAGCTACCTTTTTTATATTTTAAAGTGGAGGTAAATCAATCTTACCTTCTTCAAATAATTCTTTTATCATATGTTTCGTATAACCGGCTGCTTGACCAAATGTGATTTTTGCTGGCATTGGTGCTTCATTTACATCTACAACTACATCAATAATGCACGGTTTATTTTGTTTTACTGCATTTTCAAAGGCAGGAAGTAAGTCATCTAAATGTTCTACGCGGTATCCAATACCACCGCACGCCTCAGCATATTTTGCGAAATCAGGATTCGTTAAGTCTGTACCAAATTCAATATTTCCCATAACTTCTTGTTCAAATTTAATCATAGCAATTTTATTATTGTTTAATACAACGACAACGATTGGTAGTTTATATTTAACAGCTGTTACGAAGTCATTCATTGTCATTCCGAATCCGCCGTCACCACAAACTGCAAACACTTGTTTATCCGGGAAAGCAATTTGTCCAGCAAGTGCACCAGGTAAACCGCAGCCAAGTGTTGCAAGCCAACTAGAAATGATAAATTTCTGGTTTGTCATACGGAAGTGCCTTGCAGTCCATACTGTTACATTTCCGACATCGACTGAAAGAATTGCGTCATCTTCTGCTACTTTCTGCAGTGCATGCATAACTCGCTGTGGTTTAATTGGAGTCGAAGAATCTTCTTCTTGATTGTGTAATTTTTCTTCCCACTTTTTCATCATTTCTTGATGATGCTCTAAGAAGGAATGGTCCTCGTGTTTTTCTACATTTTCAATTAACCATTTTAATGTTTTATCAGCATCACCAGCTAAGCCGATATCTGTCGTATAACGTTTCCCGATTTGTGCGGGGTCTGTATCAATATGAAGTGTTTTTGCTTTTTCGGGTAAGAAACCAGTGAACGGATAAGAAGTGCCCACCATAATTAAAGTATCTGCATGTTTCATTGCTTCATAAGAAGGTTTCGTCCCGATTAATCCTAATCCACCGATACAAAGCGGGTGTTCATCAGGAACAATCCCTTTAGCTGGTAATGTAAGTACGATTGGAGCACCGATATGTTCTGCAAATGCAAGCAAAGACTCTCTCGCATGTTTAGCTCCTTTCCCGGCTAAAATAACAGGTTTTTTAGCTTCATTAAGTGCGAGTTTTGCTATAGCTAAATCTTCTTCTTGCGGAAATATTTCAGGTAATGTAAAGGAAGAGTTTGTAATACGTGCACCATTTTTCACTTCGAATTTCGGAACATCATCTGGAATTGTAAGAACTGATACACCTTTTTTTGTATATGCCATTCGAATAGCTTGATTCACTACAGCAGGTAACTGTTCAGCTGACATTATTCGTTGGTTATAAACGGCAACATCATCAAACATTCTTTCTAAGTTTACTTCTTGGAAAAAATCGGTTCCGAGTAAATCGGTTTCTACTTGTCCTGAAATTGCTAGTACGGGAGCTTGATCGAGTTTGGCATCGTATAAACCGTTTAATAAATGAATAGCCCCAGGTCCTGCAATAGCCATACAAACACCAAGTTTTCCTGTTAATTTTGCATAGGCTGCCGCTGCTAATGCGCCAGCTTCTTCATGGCGAACTTGAATAAATTTAATTTTATCTTGTTTTTTTCTTAAAGCTTCAATTATAGAATTGATGGAATCTCCTGGCATACCATATATGTGTTCTACACCCCAGTCAATTAAAAGATCCACTAATGCTTCACCGGCTGTTTTACCAAACATAATCGTTCCTCCTTATAATAGGTAGATACTATTATGTTTTGGAGAAAAAGGAAAAATATACAAGTAATATAACTTATTTGTTTTAGTGATGTCCAGTGAAAAGAGTGAAGACTGTTATTAGTAAAAATCCACTAATAGACCACGATAGAAACGGAAGGAAAGGTAGCTGTTTTTTTGCTTTCCAAAGCATTTCGTGAATTGTGACATAGCCAAGAGAACCAATTGCGCTTCCCATAATAAGTCCTTGTAAATGGAGAGCTTTCCCGTCCATCATAATGCCAAAAACAGTACCGGTCCCTAGGATAAGAGAAAGTAATAAAGTTGTTAATAAAAATGAAATGTATTTATGTTTTGTAAAGAGAAATGGAATAATTAAAGCTAACCCTTCTGGAATATGGTGAATGACAATCGCAAGTAAGAAAGGAATGGCAGAGTCATTATGATTTATAAACGCTGTTCCTAACGCAAATCCACTCGGCATATTATGAATGAATATAGCGAAAGAAAGAAAAAGGAAGGTTTGCCATGCTTGTTGATCTTTCTTATGTATAATCGGATGATGGCAATAGTTATCTAATAAGCTCATAACTAAAATACCGATAGCTATACCGAGCATAGGCCCAATTATTTCATAGCTTGAAAATGTTTCAGGAATAATTTCAAGTGATAATAATCCAAGTAAAATCCCACCACATAATGCGTATAAGCGATGCATCTTTTCTTCAATTAGTTGGCGTGTTGCTACTCCAACAGCACCTCCTAATAGTAATCCACCGAACGAAAAAAACGTAACGATTATTGGAATCCATAGACGTTCCATATTATCACACTCCGATTCTATACCCTTAATTTCAGCTTACTAATGGGGGAGGGAGATTAGTCCAAATAATTATGTTTGATTATAGAGAAAAATCTATCAACTCGTTACACCATTTGGTTAAAAAGGTATCTAGATGAAAGAAATAATGAGGAGCCTTGTTTGTTTATTACGGAAAGAAGGCCAAAAAGACGTATGAGTATTGATAACCTAAGATTTATTATCAAACGTATATCGAATCGTGCCGGGATTAAAAAGAGTATTCATCCTCATCAATTACGTCACAGCTATGCTACACATATGATTAACAACGGTGCGTCACTTGAAGTAATACAAAGCTTACTTGGTCATGAGAAGAGTGAAACCACGAGAATATATGCTCAGCTGAGCGGAAAGCTGAGACGCGATTTTTATATTGAATATTTTTGAAAGCTACTGAAATTAATCTTTAATCAAAATCGAGGCGTGCATATATAAAGACGTATCTTTTTGAATTGGGCCACTTAATGGAATATGCAGGAATTTCTTGAAAAGGTTTCGAAGTAGTTATTATACTGACGTTATTCAAAGGAGCAGGAAAATGCAAGAAAATATATCAATTCTTTTAAGTAATGTAAAATTTAAATAGTTGAGAAAGAGAAAGAAATATCAAAAATACAGAGGTGGCTTGCTTGCTAAGAGAAGAATTAAAGAAACGTGCAATATCGATGGTCAAAATTCCTAGTCATTTTCAACCTCTCATAGAGGAGTATGTTGAGCGAGAGAATGGAGAAGGGGAGGCTATTTTTTCATGGACAAACGAAGAACAAGATGAGGGTATTACTGTTAACCTAGATTTATCTGGTAATTTGACTGGTTTAACAATTGATAATAACGATAAAAATTCAGATGTGATTCCTTTAAATATAGAGGAAAAAAGAGAATGTGCCGAACAATTCTTACTTAGCAATTATCCTGAAGCATTAAAAGATTTAACATACTATAAAACAAAAAAAATTACTTGTGCAGACCGTTTTTACTATGAACAAATCGTTATGGACTTACCGTTAGAAAATGCTGGTTGTTATATTGATATAGACCTCGCGGGGAATATTGTTAACTTTACATATAAAGGTGTGAAAAGGATTCTTGTTATTCCAAAAATGTTGATTTCAAAAGAAAAACTGGTTGAACACGTACAAAATAGACTTAATTTTCAACTGACAATTGCAAAGTTGTCTACTGCTACTCATGATGTAGCAGTAGATGGACTCCGTCTTGTGTACGAACCTGAGCAATTTTTTATGAAATATAAAGCTGACGTTTTGAAACCAACGTTAACGATTATACATGACGAAGACGCTCCGCAAACATATGTCTTGCTTACTCCTCCTTCGAGTACGACCGTACGAAAAAATTTATCTATTGAAGATATCATTGGTATTACCGAGAGGATGGAAGTCATTCGTGAAGTAGATATGGGAGAAGAAACGGGCATAGTGTGGCGTAATCGGGACTGGGAGATGAAGGAAGGGGATTTATCTATAAATGACTTTTTCAAAAGACAGTCAGAAGATACAGTTAAAGCCTTCATTTCAAAGAAAACTGGTAAAATCAGAAGCTTTATGTGGTTTAATGAACGAAGTGGCGATCTTAGACTTAGTCGTGAGGCATGTTATCAAAAAGCCATTGCGTTTTTACAAATGATTGTTCCAGATTATTATCGGTATTTACAACTGATTGTTCGAGAAAACGAGGAAGAAGAGGATGATTCTTCAATGAAAGAATCATTTACATTCCATATGCATAACGGTCATGGTATACCAATTCAACTTGAATTAGTTATGATTGTTGTTAATCGTCAAACAGGACAGGTTGATCATTATAGTGGACCGCGTTTTGATATGGAACAATTGAGCCAAATCCCTGTTGAACCGGTTATTTCTAAAAAAGAAGCAAGTGAAATATTTATCAATCATTTGGATTTTGAATTAGCTTGGAACAAAAATTATGATAGTGAAACAGAATCCTATATCCTTGTTTATCGAGCGTGTGATCGTCATTCCAGGACCTCCATCCAGTACATTGATGCCATGACTGGAGCAGTTATTTCCAATATAGATAAATAACATGTGATGACGTCAAATTGCACAGGTTCAAAGGGACAAAATTAACTAACCAAACTACAACTATGTTTTCTTATTAAACTAAATCTATAGTTAATTAAGAATTAAGTGATTTTAAGATAGTTATTCCATTAAAGGGCGCGATTGTTGAACAATACAGACAGAAAATGATCAAACTTTTTTATAAAAGCTAAATAATTAATCTCAAAAGTTGAATCCATTTTGATCAATCTTGAACAGCTCCCACCCCAAGGAATGGGTAGGAAATGGACAAATGAGTAGGGGGAGATAAATGGCGGTTAGGCAAAAGCCTAAAGGGTCTTCTTGTTGAAGAATTAGTATAAGGTATCGTAATCAGTTCGTTCTTACATCTACGGAATTGTTCCATTGTAAAAGTTTTATCACCAATGAAAAGTGAAAAATATAGAAAAGATAAAAACTAAAACGGTAGCCGAAACTATCGTGTTAGTTTTTATCTTATTATTTGTTCCGTAATAAACGCATACTGTTAAGGATTACAATAAGTGCAGCGCCTGTATCACTTAGGACAGCCATCCAAAGAGTAAGCCAACCTGGGAAGATAAAGGCAAGGGCGATAAATTTAATAATCAATGAGAACCAAATATTTTGTTTTATGATGTGCAATGCTTTCCGACTTAGTTTCATTGTATAAGGAAGTTTTTCAAGATTATCTGCCATTAATACAATATCTGCCGTTTCCATTGCGGTATCAGTTCCTGCACCGCCCATTGCAATCCCTAGGTTTGCAGTAGCGAGGGCAGGGGCATCATTTATGCCGTCCCCAATCATAGCCACTGTTTTTCCTTCAGATTGAAGTTGTTTGACAGAATGAACTTTATCTTCTGGAAGTAAGTTAGCAAAATAGCGATCTACTTTTGCTTTCTGTGCAATGTGTTCTGCGGTTCCTTCATTGTCTCCTGTTAACATAACAGTTTCCCGAATACCTGATTGTTTTAATTCTTGAATTGTTCCATAAGTAGTAGAACGAATGGAATCTGCTACTGAAATCATTCCTAAAATGACTTTGTTCGTTCCAACAAGTATCACGGTTTGACCAATTCTTTGCATCTCCTGAATCGGTTCGTTCCACATTTGAAGTGAAACTCCAAAACCTTCATATAATGCTTTATTTCCAGCGTAGTATGTTTCGCCATCTATCGTTACTTGTGCACCTTTTCCTACAATGGTGCGGAAGTCTGTTCCGCTTTGGATAGAAGTTTGATGCTCTTTCGCATATGCTGTAATTGCTTTGGCAATGGGATGATTAGAGTATTCTTCAATTGTTGCTGCGATGGATAATAACGCATCTTCAGTACAATCTACGCTGCGTACATACATTACTTTTGGTTTTCCTTCAGTCAATGTTCCTGTTTTATCAAACGCAATAGCATTTAATGAACCTGCGATTTCTAGAGCAGTACCACCTTTAATGAGTACACCGTTTCTTGCTGCATTTCCAATTGCAGATACAATAGCAACAGGAGTTGAGATAACTAAAGCACAAGGACACGCAACAACAAGAAGTTCTAATCCTTTATAAAACCATTCCATCCATTCGCCCATACCAAGAAGGGGAGGGATAATCATGACACCAATTGCTAATACAAAAACGATAGGTGTATAGATTTTTGCAAAACGATCAACAAATGCTTCTGTCGGTGCTTTATTTTCCTGTGCTTCCTCTACAAGGTGAATAATTCGAGATAACGTAGTATCCTCAACAAGTTTAGTGACTGTAATCTCAAGAGAACCTTCATCATTAATCGTTCCTGCATATACGGAATCACCAATTTGTTTATCAATTGGGATAGATTCACCAGTTATCGGCGCTTGGTTTACAGTAGAAGTGCCTCCTATAACTGTGCCGTCTAATGGGATTTTTTCACCTGGCTTTACAACAATCGTTGTATTTACTGCAATATCATCAACGGATTTTTTTATAAGTTCAGTTCCAATTTTTATCCAAGCTTCTGATGGCGCTAAATCAATTAATCCACGAATAGATTCTCGTGTATGTTCAATTGATTTATTTTGTAGCGTTGCCCCTAATGCAAATAACCAAACAACTGTTGCGCCTTCTAGCCATTGACCAATTAATGCAGCACCAATAGCGGCTGATATCATGAGAACGTTCATATCGAGCGATTTACTTCTAATTGCATAAAAGGCACTTTTAGCAGGTTTATAACCACTAATACCAATGCTCATAGCATAGAGAAGTGTAATAAGAAGAGGGGATATGATTGTAAAACTTCCTCCAAATCCTAAAGCTAAAAATAAACCTGAGAGAATCAAAGTTGTATATTTTGATTTTGAAACAGGTGTTGCCCCCCTACGAGCTCCAGCTAGAGACGCTTCAAATCCTGCGTTAGACACTTCTTTTATAATGTCATCCACATTCCGGTCATGACGAATATGCATTTTTCCAGTAGCAAAGTTTACTCGAACTTCTTCCACGCCAGAAACGTTGTGTAGATGCTTTTCGATTGTTAAAGCACATGCCCCACAATCCATACCTTCTACAAGATAAGTTTGTACGCCATCTCCTGATATTTTTTGAGTATTAAGAAGAGGTGATGGGTCACTACAGCAAGAAGATTTTGATGTCACTGGTTCTTTGGGTAGGTCTAATTCAGATGAACAACAGGTTTCAGTTTTAATAGAATTGTTACTACTACAGCAAGAGATTTCCTTAGTAATAGGGATAATTGGAATCTCTTTTTTTGAAGAGCAACACGATGAAGTTTCCGTTGCTAATTCTTCTTTTGTGGGTGCTATGGAAGAATCTTGACAGCAATTCGCTTGTTTTCCGCTCATCTTTTTATCTGTCATGTCAGTTCTCTCCTTTTTGAGATAAACAACCATCGTTTTTGTCACATGATGCTACTTCATTTTGTACCTCATGAAAGACAACATCGAACATTGTAAGTAACTGTTCAATTTGTGTACTGCGTAAGGAATAGTAGACATATTTTCCTTCTTGTCTACCTAGGATGATGCCGCATCCCTTTAAACAGTTCAGATGTTGTGAGATATTTGATTGATTTCCTTTAGTGATTTCTACAATTTCGGATACCGTTTTTTCACCATCTAACATACATTGAAGAATCTGAAGTCTTGTTTTATCAGCAAAGCCTCGAATAAATTTGGCTTTAATATCTAAGTCATTTGAGTTGCACAATCGTATTCACTCCAATCGTATTAGTCATTACTAATGTGTTTATTCTTCATTCATATTAGCATTGGCTAATATGTGTGTCAAAGTGTTTTCGAAAAGTCTGATAAAAATTACTGCACTTTACTTTTTACTGTGAGAAGGAATGTAAATAATGAACAAAAAATAATATAATTAGTGGCAGCGGAGGGAATGGTATAGTGTTTGGTGCACGCATTAAGAAATCTAATGAAACAGGGGAGAGAAGTTCTTTGTTTAATTTTCAGGGTATTTCAAATGTTAACGTTGACTGGGATTTATTTCTCATGCTAACATATAGATAATTTAATCAAGGCGGTGGAAATGTATTGGACTCAGATGTTGACTCGGATAGGTGGCTAAATGACCTCGATTTTCTCAAAGTACCTCTCATCATTTTGAGAATGTAGATTGTATTCAATCTCATGTTAAAGTGTATGAAATTGTAGGTATGGAAAGAGAAAATATATCAGGAGGTGAATCCTTTAGTTTCAAGGAAGCTAAGGGAATTAGTTGGACATATTTAATTTAATCATGGTAGCGGTTTTAATCGCATGTACTGCATTTTTCGTGGCAATTGAGTTTGCTATTGTAAAAGTAAGAGGATCAAAGATTGATCAATTTGTATTAGAAGGAAAGAAGGGTGCGCTAGCAGCTAAGAAAGTGACATCAAACTTGGATGAATATTTGTCAGCTTGTCAATTAGGGATTACAGTTACAGCAATGGGACTTGGGGCACTAGGTGAACCAACGATTGAGAGACTTTTACATCCTTTATTTGATAAGTGGAACATCAATCCTTCCATTGCAGGTGTATTATCTTTAGGAATTGCTTTTACTATTATGACGTACTTACATGTTGTAGTTGGTGAATTAGCACCAAAAACATTCGCGATTCAAAAGGCTGAGAAGGTTACTTTATTACTTTCGGCTCCGCTTATCTGGTTCTACAAAATCATGTATCCGTTTATTCGCTTGTTAAATGGCTCTGCAAGGATGATAACAGGAATGTTCGGCTTAAAACCTGCATCAGAGCATGATGTAGCACATACAGAAGAAGAATTACGATTGATTCTTTCTGAAAGTTATGAACGTGGAGAAATTAATCAGGCTGAATACAAATATGTAAATAATATTTTTGAATTTGATAATCGTATTGCGAAAGAAATCATGGTCCCTCGTACAGAAATTATAGGGCTACATGTAGATAATTCTTTAGCAGACCATATGAAAATAATCCGTGATGAAAAGTACACACGTTACCCAGTATTTGGGGAAGATAAAGATGAAATCATTGGTATGGTGAATGTGAAAGATTTCTTTATCCGTTATATGAATAAGGAAGCAAAAGAATTCAGTTCTATTCAATCGTATACGCGTCCAGTAATTGAAGTAATTGAGACCATACCAATACATAATCTTTTACTACAAATGCAAAAGAAACGTATTCCGTTGGCTGTGTTATATGATGAATACGGCGGTACGGCTGGTATTGTAACCATTGAGGATATTCTGGAAGAGATTGTAGGAGAAATACGTGATGAATACGATGAAGATGAGCGTCCGCCCATTCAGCAAATGAATGAAGGTCATGTTGTCGTAGAAGGTAAGGTATTAATTAGCGAATTAAATGATTTACTAGGATTACATATGAATGATAGTGATGTTG
>NZ_JBFPJI010000081.1:0-13199 GCF_040838205.1 Bacillus sp. S4 | reverse complement strand
TTATTTTTAAAAAGATTAACTTACAGAATAAGAGAACCCCATATAGAAGTTCTCTTGTTTCATATCACTTTCGCTTCTTAAAAATACCTTTCACAAAACTTTCTTTATGATCCGTGTACTTCTTTATCCCGACTGAATGCTTCTTAGCATAATCTAATTTTAAATTTTTGTACTCTACTTTCGCTTCCTCATTGGCATTCAAATAATCTCTGAAGAAGATTAAATTATTCCAAATCCCTTTTTCATACTCTACTAAATGGATATAATGTGTGCGTTTTTGAAAAGTAGAATCAGTAAACTTTGCAAAGATAATTTCACCAGGTCGTTCCACCTTTAATCGTAAAAATCCTATAGATTTAAAATCATCTGTAATACGCTTTTCTACTGCATTTAAATCATCTACAGCTACTAATATGTCTATAACTGGCTTGGATACCATACCTTCAATAGCCGTACTACCAATGTGCTCAATACGATTCGCCTCTATATGCGCATTTTCTTTTATTTCATGTTTCACTTTAGAAAACTCTTTTTTCCACTCATCTGTATAGTTCACTAACTTAATTTCTTCACCCGTTATTCCTAAGTCCATACCCCTTTTCCCCCTAATTTATTTCGAGCTTTTCACATAACTAATCGCTTGGCTCCCCATTTGTACCCACGCCTTTTCAAAATCCTCTCTCGATACACTGACATTCGGGCGTTCATTAAGTGGATCTTGAATATAGACAGACTCCTTATCGTATCCAACAAGTACGACACAATGTTCATTATAAGTAATAGAAACATCCCCACTATTTGTTTCCCATATAGTAAATTCATCCTCATCTAATGGGGCATATGTTGCATTCGTAATCATGACTACCGGTTGCCCATTATTTACACTCTTATAAATTTCTTCTATACTGTTTCCTGTTAAATCCACAGCGTTATTAGGTAAATATTTTTTTGCTAATTGAAAAAGTGGTCCATGATATACACCATATCCCGATTCAGAAAACGTATAAATGTTCCCTACAAATCCTTCATTCGGATTCCCGCGTACACCATCTTCTATAAAGTTAACTTTTTTTATTTCATTTGCTAATTTCATCTTATCTACAGACACACCCGCATATTGTAACATCATCGCTAAACTTGTTACTTCGCAGCCTCTCTCTAGCTCTGGTAACTGCTGAATTAAGGGCACATTTGATAACATGACTGTTTCATCGTTATTACTAAACTCTATTCGTTTTTGACTTTGTATACTTGATAATAGTAACCCCTTTACTTTCTCCACATACGTTGTAATCCCATTTGTATATGCCCACCATATTCCTATACATAGTACGGTAATACATATATACCACTTCCATTTTCGTATCACTCTCACGCCCTTTTTAATTCGTTAAATACGAATAAAACGCATCTGCATCTGTTTGAATCATTGGTATAAATTTTAGTTCGTTTCCTTTTTCAGGTTGTTCTCGTTTTATTTTTTCCGCTAGCTCTTGAATGCCCATATTCGTTCTATCCATATTAAGCTCCTCTGCTATCTCTATTACCTTTTGCTCATTTATTTCTCTTAATACTTGATATATATCTTTGCCATATAAATCAATATGATATTTTTTTGCTTCTTCCTGTACTTTTTGTTCGTACACTTCTTGTGCTAACCCTTCCATCTCTTTTCCTTGTTGAGCAATACCTAGCTTTTCTGCTTCTTCTCTAACTTTCGTGCCGTAGATTTCTTCCTCAATTTCTTCTATTTCTTTTCCTTCAGTTGAAACACCAAGCTTTTCTGCTTCATTATTAATTTTAATCTTATTAATTTGATCAATTAAACTTACAATCGACGTATTCTCTATAGATATTCCTAGTTTCAACGCTTCTTGCCTCACTTTTGTTTCATAAATTTCTTCTGAAAGAATTCCAACATCTTTTCCTTCTGCCGAGATACCTAATTGATCAGCTTCTCTTCCTACTTCCGTCTCATGAATTTCTTTTTCTAACGTAATTTGTTCTTTCCCATCCGTTTCAATGCCTAACTTTTCCGCTTTTTCTTCCGTATGCATTGCATGTATTTTTCCATCATTTAATTGTTCTTTACTACGCTGCGTGTAATCTGTCTTTCCTTTTGTCATTCCAGAAGGAGAGGCACCCCCTAATATACTTAAACTCATTACTCCAATAGTAAATACCGTCATCATTTTCTTTTTCAAGACTTCTTCCTCCCTCGCACGCTTTCTTTTTCCAGCTTTCCCATAATTTTTTTTATACTATACATAAACTTCCTCTCTGTTAGAAATAACCTTTTGATTTATCCAGTTCATTCAAAAAACCTTACAGCTTTTCTTTCTATCACAAGTTTCCATTATGTAATACATGCTACAAGTTATTCCTTAACTTTCCCTTAAAAAAGACGACCTTGTAAAAACAAGGTCGTCTTCTCACTTATAATCTTTGATTTTTTGGGAAAATCACTTCAAAACAAGTTCCTTCTCCCCATTTGCTCTCTACCGATATTTTCCCATAATGCTTTTCTACAATCCAATTAGCGATTGAAAGACCTAATCCCGCTCCTTCTGATGGACTTCTCGCTTTATCTCCTTGATAAAAACGATCAAATAACTTTGGAATATCCCCTTCTTTAACTCCTATCCCGTTATCTTTCACTTGTATGCGAATTGAACTACTCGTTTGCATACAATTAATTTGAATATGTCCACCTTCATTCGTATACTTCATCGCATTATCTAGCAATATGACCATCAATTGATGGATTCTCTCTCTATCGCCAATAAACGATATGTCACGTTCTACTTTTAATATCATCGCTTTTTCTTGATAAGAAGCAATTTCTTTATATGGATCTACTATTTCTTCTAACAATTTACCCATCTCAAATGTTTTCTTATCCATCTCGATTTGATTAGAATCCGAACGTGCTAACAATAATAAATTAGCTACGAGCTTCGATAACCGTCTACACTCCTTTGAAATCGTAGAAATATCCATCGCTTTTTCTTCTATCGTCGCAGATGGTGACTGGAATAATATATCTGTTTTTGATTGAATAACCGCAAGTGGTGTCCTTAATTCATGTGATGCATCAGAAACGAACTGCTGCTGTTTCTCCCATGAATTTTGAATGGGTACAAGTGCCCTCCCAGCTAAGAAAAAGCCGATTCCTATTGCACATACACTCCCTACACTACAACCTATAACAAGAATTAAAAATAAAGTATTTAGCATTTCTTCTTCAGCTGTTATATCGCGTACGATTTGAACTATTTTTCCATCTTTTTGAAACGCGAACGTTCTAAAATATAGCCCTTGCACTTCAATATCTTGCAAAGATCCTAATTTTTTTGGAGAAAACTTTTCCAAATTGTCTTCAAAGATAAAACGGCGTTTGCCGTTTTCGCCACCTATCTCCACTCTGTTTCCACTCCAAGTTAACTCTACTATCCTCGGATCCCCAATTGGAAAATATCCCCTTATTTTTTTGGGTAGTTTTTTATCATCTGAAATCTCTCTATGCTGAACCATTTTTTCTATGGATGTATCTACTTCATTATAAATGCGCTTATATGTGTATGAATAAATAATACTCCCTAATACTCCTATTAATAGGATAAATACTAATGAGTTTACTATAGTCAGACGAATACGTGTTTTTTGAAACATACTTCCCTTTTTCATTGTTCTTTTAATATATATCCAATACCACGAACAGTTTGAATATCTTTCTGATAACCGAATGGCTCTAATTTTTTACGTAAGTGATGAACATACACTTCTACGATAGCTACTGTTGTATCTGAATCAAATCCCCAAACACGATCAAAAATTTGTTCACGCATTAAAATTTTACCGCTATTTTGAATGAGGTACTCTAGAAGTTCATACTGTTTTAAGGTCAACTTAATTGCTTGCCCATCGACTTGCGCGCCTTTGTCTTTTCCAAACAATTCGATTCCTTTATAACGAATTGTCTGCTTTGTTGTTAAACTACCACTTCGTCTTAATAGAGCACGAATTCTCGCTTTTAGTTCCGGTGCTTGAAACGGCTTAACGAGATAATCATCCCCGCCAAAATCTAAGCCTTTAACTCGATCCTCCAAAGAATCTTTCGCTGTTAAAAATAAAACTGGCGTTTCAATCTTTTCATCTCGTATTTTTTGGATAACTTCAAACCCATCCATTTCTGGCATCATGACATCAAGTAATATCGCATCATATATATTTTGTAATGCTAAAAATAAACCATCTTCCCCATTCATTGCCGTATCCACTTCAAATTCATCACATAAAATTTGTACTATGGACTCCAATAAAGAAGCATTATCTTCTACTACAAGTAAGCGCATCGGCCTTTCTCACCTTCCACAATATATTTCAATTCTCTTTTTCTCTTATTATTACATCACTTCTCATAATAGCGACAGAAAGCAGTCACATTATACATTGGCTTTTTTAATTATTTACATCTAATAGTTTGGATTGGATATACTTTTGAAGATTTATTATAAAGTCCATTTCTTAACTTTGCCTTAATAAAAGAAAGCCGCATCCCTCTTATGGATACGGCTTTCTTTTATTTTTGACTCGTACGAGCTGAAATACTACTCGCTCTATTTGTTGCTTTATCTAATACTCATTTACTTACAGTTACCCTATAGGTTGCTGTTGCATAACTTCATTCGCTCCAGCTACCCTCAACATATTCGCAATATCTTTAAAACCTCTTTTTTCAGCATGTTGCAATGGCGTATTCCCTTCATTGTTAGCCATATTTACATCCGCTCCATGCTCAATAAGCATTTGAATTACCCTTTTATGGCTGTCACTACCATTTCCTAACACAATCGTTTCTAATAATGCTGTCCCACCACGATTATTTTTATAATTCACATCAATATCCGTATGTTCTAATAATTCTTTTACGACCTCTACATGACCACGCTCTGATGCAGAAATTAATGCTGTTCCACCCGACCTAGTAGTTTCTTTCGTATTAGCACCTGCATTAATTAGTAGTTTTACGATGTCTGTATAGCCCTCTCTGCTAGCATAAAGAAATGGATTGCTTTGTTTTTCATCTTGGATTTCAATATCGGCTCCTGCATCAATTAACGCTTTAACTGTCTCTATATGATTTTGATACACCGCTGCCAAGATAGGTGTTTCTCCATTATCGCCCTCTACGTTTATATTTGCCCCGTCCTTTATTAATTTCATAGTCGTTTCTGTATCACCTAGGGTCGCAGAAAGCAATAATTGCTTATCCATTAAATTTATACCAGTCTCTTCTTTATCTTTTTCCTTTTCTTTATGCTTTTCTTGCTTTTTTTCGTTTTTCACGTGAACCGGTTTCGATTCAGGTTCTTCTTGCTTATCACAAGCCACTACCATCATTAAAAGTCCTAATAATGTACATAATAAAATTTTTTGTTTTCTCACAACTACAGCTCCTATGAAAGATAATGTTTTCTTAACCATTCCTCCATCACATGCAATAACTCTTCTTCAATAGATTTATCCATAAGTACCTTATATTCCTTCTTCAATTGTCATAGTATACTTATGCTCATGTTTTCTCAACATATAATTCATGTTTGGAATGATATGCCACCCAGCTCCATCATTAATATTATGGAGCAATTAGTTTAGCATGTTTCAGCGATACTTGTACATCTTTGTTACCCTTAATTCCCCTAAAGATGTCACTATTTTATATTGTAACTGTTCTTCTAACCATTTTACACCTTTTATCTTTCTATTTGCATCTCACTAACAATAGAAAAAGACAACCTTGGGGTGGTTGTCCTTACTCTAGCTACTTTTTCGTATTAATGAGAATGTCCTCCGCTATTCCCATTTTTCGGTTTCCCCATCATCTCTTTATTCATTTCCCACTTATGCTCTGATAATTCTTTGTCGGAAAGGACCTTCCCCTTATATTTAGATACAAAACTTTCCGCATCTTTTTTATCTTTAAACGAGATCACGTTATAAGCCATAGGTGTTGTTATTGTTTTATCATATACATAAGTTGCGTCCTGTAATAGAACCCAATCTTTCGTATTATAGTCTCGTACAAACTTTTCTTTCGTCTTCTCATTTTTATTGTTATCCATCCATTTATACATACAGCCAATATCATCAAACTTTAAGGCTTTTCCATTATCTAAAATAATTTCTGTTGCGAATTGATTATCCATTACCCCTATTTGACAAATATCACACTTATCATTTTTTTCATCAACCGCAATAGCTTCTATGTCCTTTTTCCCACATCCTACTATTGTAAATACGAAGCATAAACATATAACAAGCACAGCATACTTTACTCTCATCCCTATTTCCTCCCCATTAATGACAATACATTACTCCTAAAAATTTATTCATTGTACTCAACTAGGAGAATATCAAAAAGTTGTGTGAGATTTGTGAAAAAACATTGTTCTTTTTGTAATATATGGAACAAAAAAGAGATGTGCAGTTATTTCTACACATCTCTCATCATTCACAACCAGTAATTAACAAATCATCTTCTATCTTAACTAATAATGTATCCGCACTAATTTCCTGTCCAACTTCTACATTTACTAATCTTATATTTCCACTGATCCCAACCCCAATTTTTTCAAGCTCACCATCATGCTTTCGGATCATCATTAATTTTTCCCATTCATATACGTAAGAGGATTCATTAATAAAAATCTCTTCTACTATTCCTGTACATGAACTATAAATTTCTTCTATTCTTGTTTCCATTCAAAATCTACTCCCTACTTCACGCGCTTCTCTTTTTCACCTTATTCTACCATTCTTGTACGAAAGCATTTATCTTTTTAAAAATTCAAAATTACCTCGTGAACAAAATGATCAAAATAAAGATTATGTTTCTAATGATGTTATTTCTTTAATTATTTACCATTCGAATTGAACCTTTTATTATAAATAAAAAACCTTTTATCTGAATTTTCGTTTTATATTGAAAGCGCAATCATTTTTTTGAGGGGGAGATTACATGGTAGCATTACTTGGATTTGCAATGGTATTTGTCTTTATGTTTTTGATTATGACTAAACGTATGTCAGCATTAGTAGCATTAATATTAATTCCAATTATTTTCGCATTAATTGGTGGATTTTATGCAAATATGGGGCCTATGATGTTAGACGGTATTAAAAAGTTAGCACCTACTGGTATTATGCTTATGTTCGCCATTTTATATTTTGGGATTATGATTGATAGCGGTTTATTTGATCCTGTCATTAGTAAAATTTTGAAATTTGTAAAAGGTGATCCTTTAAAAATTGTTGTTGGTACGGCTATCCTTACTATTATCGTTTCATTAGATGGGGACGGAACAACAACATATATGATTACAGTTTCCGCAATGTATCCACTATATAAACGTCTTGGGATGAATCCACTTATATTAGCTGGGGTTGTTATGTTAGGAGCAGGTGTGACAAATCTTACACCTTGGGGTGGACCAACAGCTCGGGTTATGAGTGCTCTTGGACTTGATGCATCAGAACTCTTCACACCACTTATACCAGGAATGATTGCTGGTGCAATTTGGGTAGTTTTCGTTGCCTACTATCTTGGAAAAAAAGAAAGAAAACGTTTAGGAATTATGGATGTGCAATACTTAAAACACATGCAAACAATGGATGAGCAAGCTGCGACAGTTGAAGCTGAAATACATAAACGCCCGAAACTGCTATGGATTAACTTTTTATTAACTGCTTCCCTCCTCGTCTGTCTCATACTAGAAGTTATGCCGTTACCTGTTTTATTTACAGTCGCTTTTGCTATTGCTGTTATGATTAACTACCCTAACTTAGAACAACAAAAAGAGCGTATTGCGTCTCACGCTGGAAACGTATTAGCGGTTGTTTCTCTCGTCTTTGCTGCTGGAATTTTCACAGGTATTCTATCTGGAACAAAAATGGTAGATGCGATGGCTCAAAGTGTTGTTACTCTTATACCAGATGCACTTGGCCCCCAGCTTCCAATTATTACAGCTTTACTAAGTATGCCGTTCACATTTTTCATGTCTAATGATGCTTTTTACTTCGGTGTATTACCTATTTTAACGAAAGCTGCTACAGCTTACGGAATTAGTGCAGCAGAAATGGGACGTGCTTCGTTACTCGGTCAACCTGTTCACTTACTGAGTCCCCTCGTTGCTTCCACTTATTTATTAGTCGGTATGGCAAAGGTTGATTTTGGTGAACACCAACGATTTACTTTACTTTGGGCTGTTGGAACGACAATGGTTATGTTGATTACTGGAATTGCAATTGGAATTATTCCAATATAAGATGAAACTAGAAAAAACAGTAGAGGAAATGTAATCCTCTACTGTTTTTATTGTTGTGAAAGTCCCCTATGAAGAAACGCGGAAATACCTTCTTTCTGGCCTCCCCACACTTCCATATATAAGCTCTGCATGCACTTTCTTTCCAGAGATCAAATACTCTAAATAGCGCCTCGAAGTTGATCGGCTTACACCTACCATTGAACTTAGCATCTCTGCAGTAATTCCCTCCTCATTAACAGTTAACATATGCTTTTTTATTTTTGCTAACGTTAAAGGATCGATTCCTTTTGGTGCATATTCTATTTGATTTGCCTGCACCCCTCTTTGGGACCATAGATGTTCAATCTGTTCTGAAGATAATTGAGCATTTTTCTTTAACTTCGTAATCTTCTTTTGATAACTTTCTAAACTTGTTTTAAACCGATCAAATGTAAGTGGCTTTACGATATAATCTGTTACTCCGCCTCGTAAAGCATGCCGCACTACATCCGTCTCTGATGCGGCTGTAATCATAATAATATCTGTATCATGCAAATTATGCCTAATATATGTGACGAGTTCAGTCCCTTGCATGTCAGGTAAATATACATCTAATAAAACGAGTTGCGGCTTTACAAACTCTAACCATTCCTTCGCCTGTTCCCCAGTCGTTGCTGTTCCAATTACTTTAAACCCCTCAATTTTTTCAGTAAAACGACGATGAATTTCCGCAATCCGAATATCATCTTCTACAATCAATACTTCAATCCCCTCATTCATTACAATTCGCCTCTCTCTTTCGGTAATGCAATGATAAATAAAGCACCACCTAAATCCCCTTTTTCAATCGCAATACTTCCATTTAAATCTTCCACTAACTCTTTCACTTTTGCTAACCCATATCCACGTTTTTCGCCCGCTTTCGTCGAAAAGCCTTTATAAAATATGCTTGTAATTATTTCATCATGAACACCTTGTCCTGAATCTTCCACTTCAATTAATATTTCTTCTCCAATGTCTGTTACAAACATTCTTACTTTCTTATCATGCTCGTGATTTCTTTCAATTGCTTCAAATGCATTCGTGATCAAATTCCCTAAAATAGAAACAACGTAATTACTCTCAATATGCGGACTTAACTTTTCTAAACTACTTTCCCGATCTAACATAAAATCAATCTTCAACTCTCGCGCCCTATTATAAAATCCAATTAAAATCCCGCCTAACCACGGATTTTGAATTCGTTTCATAATAAATTGAACGAATTCTTGATATACTGCTGTTTCCTTATGAATAAGCTCTAAAGCATCTTCATACGACTCTAATTGGATAAGACCTGAAAGCGTATATAATAAATTATTATATTCATGCGTTTGTGCCCGCAATGCCTCTGTATATTGCCGCGTTTGAGACAATTCTGCTGTTAATTGATCCATTTCAGATTTCAGGCGTAAGCTGGATACTACACCAGTTACTTTATGATTAACTTTAATAGGTAGACGATTGGCAATAACATCCTGTCCCTTTATATTTAATTGGCGATCAAATTGTTCTTCTCCGGTTTGAAGTACATCCAGTATCGATGAATTAGGAATAACATCTAAAATAAATTCTCCCATTATATTTTGTTGTTTATCTAAAGAAAGGATATCGTATGCCGCTTGATTGACTAAACTAACCATTCCATTTTTATCGATTACTACAATCCCTTCACGTACAGATTGAATAACTGTACTATGCTCCTCGTATAAAGATGAAATTTCTTCTGGCTCCATTCCAAACATCATCCGCTTAATACTTTTTGCTAAATATACAGAGCCAATTATCCCAATTAACAGACCTGTTATTGTAATCCAAAACACACGCTTTCCATACACGTCTATCGCTCCATGAATATCGTCCATTGAAAAACCAACAGATACTACACCAATAATTTCATTATCCTGATTACGAATTGGGACTTTTCCGCGTAATGAAGGTCCTAATGATCCTGTTGCTTCCGAAACGTAAGCTTTCCCTTCTAATAGGACCCCTTTATTATCTCCGCCCACCATAGCTTCTCCTATTTTCTCTCGCTTAGGATGTGCATAACGAATACCATCTTTATTTCCAACTACAATAAAGTCAGCATCTGTTTCGATTCGAATTTTTTCTGCAATTGGCTGAATAATAGAAGCTGGATTTTCTTTTTGAAAAGCTTCCCCGATTTCCGGTATAGCAGCAACTGTTTTCGCAACATGCAACGCCCTTTTTCCAATTTGCTCTTCTACTGTTTCAGATAATATATAGTAAAATAAATAACTCGTTAACAGCAGTACAACAAGAATAAGTGTACTAATAGTTAATGTAATTCTCGGTTGTAGTTTCAATTTCTTCAATTTCAAAATCATTCCCCTAACATTACTGAAGATATAATTAAAAGAATATACAGACTTTTCGACTTAATCATACCACATTTATTTCTTTACTTTTATATCATTATTCACTACTCTGCCTTAGTGTTAGCAGAGAGTCCTATAAACACACAAAAGCCCCTCTAGTATCTATTTACTAGAGGGGCTTTTCACCTTACTATTCCTTATCTTTCTCTACTTCTTTTTTCTCATCTTCTACTACAGATACGACAGGTTTATCGTTTGATAGTTGCTGTACTGCACCTTTTCCAGCAAATCCTTCTAGTAATTCTTTTAAATCAATACCAGAAGAAGCTTTTAGCGTTTCTTGCATCGTTGCCATTAAATCAGTCGCATAACCTGCAACTTTTCCGGCGCCGCTATTCTTTCCACCGCCGCCTGTATCGACAACTGTAATTTTATCAATATTGCTAAGTGGGCTTGCAATTTCTTTCGCATAGCTTGGAAGCATTTTAAGAACCATATCCATAATCGCGGCTTGCCCATATAATTCAAATGCTTCTGCAATTTTTTGTTTCGCTTCTGCTTCTGCTAAACCTTTTAACCTAATAACATCTGCTTCCGCTGTACCTTGTGCCTTTTGTACTTCTGCCTTTGCCTGACCTTGTGCTTTTTCAATTTCTGCTTTTGCTAAACCTTCTACACGAACTTCTTCTGCACGTGCTCTTGCTTCTGCTTCAATTTTATATTGATCCGCATCTGCTTTTTTCATTTGTTTTACTTTTTCCGCTTCAGCTGATTGTTCAACAGCATAGCGATCTGCATCTGCCTTTTTCTTTACTTCTGCATCGTATTGCTTTTCACGACGCGCAATCTCTTTTTCTTCTAACTCAATTTGCTTTTCACGCTCAATGATTTTAACTCGCATTTGCTCTTCTGTAACACCTTGTTGTGCTTTCGCTTGTTGTAATTCATAGGAAAGATCTGCATCTGCGCGAGCTTGTTCTTGATCTCTCTTATAAGATTGTACTTTTAATTCTTTATGTTTTTCAGCTTCAGCGATTTGTGCATCACGTTGATATTCTGCTTCTTTTGCTTCTTTCTCAGCACGAGCTTTTTCAATTCTCGCCTCTTTTTCACGCTCTGCATTTGCAACTGTTGCATCACGCTTAACCATTGCAATTTGCGGCTGACCAAGTGCATCTAAGTAACCGTTTTTATCCATTATTTCTTTAATTGTAAAGGAAACGATGCGAAGTCCCATCTTCTTCAAATCAGTCGAAGCTACTTCATGCACCTTTTGTGCGAATTGCTCTCTATTACTATAAGCATCTTCTACTGTCATAGAAGATAAAATAGCACGTAGATGCCCTTCTAAAACTTCTTTTGCTTCTACTTTTAACTCTTCCGTTTCTTTTCCTAAATATTGTTCAGCTGCTGTAGAAACTTCTTCAATTGTCGATCCTACTTTAATAATAGAAACACCGTTTACTGTAATCGGTACACCTTGTTTCGTATACGTATCACGTGTTCCAACTTCTAATTTGTAGTTTAATAAGCTAAGAAGTTCTGCTCGTTGCATAATTGGCACAACGAAAGTACCACCACCGCGGATAATCTTAATCTTCTTTCCATCATCAGTGGTAACAACATTCTTTCCACTACCAAGCCAGTTCCCTGTTACAATTAATGCTTCATCTGGACCAACTGTACGATACTTCGTAATGAATACTAAAATGAGTAGAAGTAAAATTGCGAGTAAAACTCCACCGATAATTAATGGAATCGTCATGTAAATTCCCCCTTATAATTTTGGTTTTTTTAAAGAATAAGCGATGTTTTGTACAAGCAAAACACCATCTTGAACTCCCTCGATAATAACTTCCGTTCCTTGTGAAATATCTTTCTTTCCAATTGTTTTAGCTGGGATTGCATTACTTCCAAATTTAGAGGAGATTAATACTTCACCAAATCCTTCTGTAGGAATTGTCGTAATGACTTCTCCCTTGCAACCAATGAATTCATCCATACGTTGCACCGTGTTTTGTTCTGCTTCTGCAATTGGTTTTAAAATTAATATTTTCATTATGAAAACACCGATGAAAGATATAGCAAATGAACCAGCAAAAATAATAGTACTATTAAAGGAAAATAAATATTCTCCTATATAACTAAGTCCACATAACATGGCGAAGAAACTAAGTAGTAAAGTAACAACGGATACAGATCCGCCCCCAAAACTAAATATTGATTCAAATATATCTCCAAAGAAAATATAAATAACAGTGAGTATAGTAGCAATAATAAATCCATATAAATAAATTATTTCAAGTGGATAACCAAACAAGACCATTTCTTATCCCCCTTTCTTAAACAATCCCTTTTTTGTTATGTGTATGCCTCACCTCTTTCAAAGATTATTAATCCTAATTTTCAGTTATTTAATTTTTAAAGAAAAACCTGTAAGACAGGTCTCTAAAAAAGAACAGGAGAAACCTATTGTGACAGGCTCCTCCTAGAAAATAACCGATATATTATAT